>JASHRW010000212.1 GCA_030037065.1 Xanthobacteraceae bacterium | reverse complement strand
CAAGCGCCGATATTCTACGACCCGCCCGGCTTCGTCCCCTCCGGGCGGGTCGATCTATTGCTCGGGTTCGGCCGCAAACGTCGGCCGCCCTTTACGCCTTCGCCGAATACCCTGAGAATGACTGCGTGGGGGAAACAGCTTGTGCCTGGCGATACGGTCCTCGAAACCGAAGACCTGACCAAGGATTTTGCCGGCTTTGTCGCCGTGCGCTCCGTCAACCTGCGCGTCGAGCGCGGCGCCATTCATGCCATGATCGGCCCGAACGGCGCGGGCAAGACCACGTGCTTCAATCTGCTCAGCAAGTTCTTGAGCCCGACGCGCGGCCGCATCGTCTTCGAGGGTCGCGACATTACGTCGCTCCGTCCCGCCGATGTGTCCCGTCTTGGGCTGGTGCGTTCGTTTCAGATTTCGGCGGTTTTCCCGCACCTCACCGTGCTGGAAAACGTGCGCATCGCTTTGCAGCGCCGCCGCGGCGGATCGTTCGATTTCTGGCGCAGCAAGCGCGCGCTGCGCGCGCTCGACGAACGCGCAAACGTGCTGCTTGGCGATGTTGGCCTTGCGGCGCATGCGAATATACTGGCGGTCGAGTTGCCCTATGGCCGCAAGCGCGCGCTGGAAATTGCAACGACCATCGCGCTCGATCCGAAAATGTTGCTGCTTGACGAGCCGATGTCGGGAATGGGCCGCGAAGACATCGACCGCATCAGCTCGCTCATCAAATCTCTTGCCGTGGATCGCACCGTATTAATGGTCGAGCACAACCTCAGTGTCGTCGCCAATCTTTGCGACCGCATCACCGTGCTCAGCCGCGGCGAGATCCTGGCGGAAGGCGACTACAGGACCGTGTCGGCCAATCCGGCAGTGCGCGAGGCCTATCTGGGCACCGGCCATGGCTGAGACGCCCGCGCTCCTTGCCGTCGACACCTTGCAAGCCTGGTACGGCGAATCGCACATTTTGCACGGTGTCACCTTCGATGTGCGCGCAGGCGAGGTGGTGACGTTGCTCGGGCGTAACGGCGTCGGCAAGACGACGACGCTCAAATCGATCATGGGCATGGTCGATCAGCGTTCGGGGTCGGTGCGCCTCGACGGCCGTGAAACCATCAGGCTTTCGTCAGATGCGATCGCGCGCGCGGGAATCGCCATCTGCCCGGAGGAGCGCGGCATCTTCGCCAGCCTCGATGTGCGGGAGAACCTGCTGCTGCCGCCGCAAGTGCGGCCGGGCGGGCTCGACCTCGATCGCATTTTTGCGCTGTTCCCGAACTTGCGTGAACGCCTGTCCAGCCAGGGCACGAAGCTGTCCGGTGGCGAGCAGCAGATGCTGGCAATTGCACGTATCCTGCGCACCGGCGCGCGGCTTCTCTTACTCGATGAGCCGACCGAGGGTCTCGCCCCGGTCATTATCCAGCAGATCGGGCGCACCATCGGCGCGCTGAAGGCGCAAGGCTTTACCATTCTGCTGGTCGAGCAGAATTTCCAGTTCGCCGCCACCATCGCGGATCGCTATTATGTGATGGAGCACGGCCGGATCGTCGATCAGCTCTCCAACGCGGAACTCAAGACCAATATGGGCAAGCTCCACGACTACCTCGGAGTTTGATATAGAGGGTCGAGGGGCTCAAGGCTGAAGACCCTACAGAGGGAGGATACAATGAGAGTAGTAGCAGGCTTGGTTATTGCGCTTGGCGCGCTTCTGACCGGCGCGGCGCAAGCGCAAAGTCCGATACCCGTCAAGATCGGCGTGCTCACCGACATGTCGAGCCTTTATGCCGACGACACCGGCCCCGGTTCGGTCGCCGCCGCCGAGTTGGCGATCCAGGACTTCGATCCGGCGGCGCATAATATGAAGGTCGACCTCGTCTCCGCCGATCACCAGAACAAGGCGGACGTCGGCGCCAGCATCGCCCGGCAATGGTACGATGTCGATCACGTCGACATGATCGTCGATGTGCCGAATTCCGCCGTGGCGCTTGCGGTGAGCGACGTCACGCGTGAGAAGAACAAAGTCTTCCTCGTCTCCGGCGCCGCGAGCTCCGACCTTACCGGGCCGAAATGCTCGCCCAACACCATACACTGGACCTACGACACCTGGATGCTGGCGCACGGCACCGGCAAGGCGATCGTGCAGACCGGCGGCAAGACTTGGTTCTTCATTACCGCGGACTACGCCTTCGGCCACGCGCTCGAGCGCGACACGACAGCGGTTGTCGTGGCCAACGGCGGCAAGGTGGTCGGGCATGTGAACGTCCCGCTCAACACCCAGGACTTCTCGTCATATCTTCTGCAGGCGCAGGCATCGAAAGCGCAGATCATCGGTCTCGCCAACGCCGGCGGCGATACCATTAACTCGATCAAGCAGGGTGCCGAATTCGGCATCGTCAAGGGCGGGCAGCACTTCGCCGGCCTATTGGTTTTCATCCCCGACGTCCAGGCGCTGGGCTTGCAGGCCGCACAGGGCCTGATCGACACCGAGCCGTTTTATTGGGATATGAACGCCGGTACGCGCGCTTGGACCAAGCGGTGGCAGGTCAAGCGACCCGGAAAATTCCCCAGTGAGATTCAGGCCGGGGTCTACTCGGCGACCTTGCATTATCTGAAGGCGGTCGCCGCGCTCAAAAGCGCCGCTGACGGGAAGGCTGTCGTCGCCGAGATGAAGAAGATCCCGACTGATGACCCGCTGTTCGGCAAGGGCCTCGTGCGCGCCGACGGCCGCACCATCCACCCGGCCTATCTGTTCCAAGTGAAGTCGCCGGCGGAATCCAAATATCCGGGCGACGATTACATTCTCAAGGCCACCATTCCCGCGGATCAGGCGTTCCGGCCGATGAGCGAGGACAATTGTCCGCTGGTGAACGCATCGAAGTGAACGATCTCGGAACAGCGAACTCCTTCTCCTTGCGGGGCGGGGGAGTTCGTTCGGTCGCCGCGATGCGGGGGGTGTGCGCTGAGACGTTGAGCGTGTCTGCATGTTCGAAATTTTCGGCATTCCGTCTCAGGCGCTGTTCGGGCAATTGTTGATCGGCCTGATCAACGGCTCGTTCTATGCACTGTTGAGTCTCGGCTTGGCCGTCATCTTCGGCATGCTCAATATCATTAACTTCGCCCACGGCGCCCAATATATGATGGGAGCTTTTGCGGCGTATCTGCTGCTGCAATATCTCGGCCTCAACTATTGGGTTGCTCTTATTATCGTTCCGGTTCTGATCGGCGCGACCGGCATCGTCGTGGAGCGGCTGTTTCTGCAATACGTGCGCAAACTCGATCATGTCTATGGCCTGATCCTCACGTTCGGCCTGGCACTGATGATCGAGGGATTTTTTCGCAATTATTTCGGCTCCTCGGGAGAGCCCTATCAGGTGCCGAACCTGCTGCTGGGCGGACAAAATCTCGGCTTCATGTACCTGCCCACCTATCGCGCCTGGGTCATTGTTTTCTCGGCAATCGTCTGCTTCGCAACCTGGTTCGCCATCGAACGCACGCGGCTCGGCTCCTATCTGCGCGCCGCCACCGAGAACCCGGCGCTGGTTCGCGCCTTCGGCATTAACGTGCCGCGCATGGTTATGTTGACTTATGGATTTGGCGTCGCGCTCGCGGCCCTTGCCGGCGTCATGGCGGCGCCGATCTACAATGTCTCGCCGCAGATGGGCTCCGACATCATCATCGTCGTCTTCGCCGTGGTGGTGATCGGCGGTATGGGCTCGATCCTGGGTGCCATCCTCACTGGCTTTGCGCTCGGCATCATCGAAGGGTTGACCAAGGTGTTTTTTCCCGAAGCCTCGAACACGGTGATCTTCGTCATCATGGCCATCGTGCTCCTGGTAAGGCCGGCCGGCCTGTTTGGCCGCACTGCGTGATGGCGTCGCTCGCCGACCCTGCGATACTCTCGACGCGCGGTGACGGGACGCGCAGCCTGAGCGTCGCGTTCGCGGCGATGGTGGCGTTTTTCGCCGTGGCGCCGTTCTTCCTGTATCCGATCTTTCTCATGCAGGCGCTGTGTTTTGCGCTGTTCGCCTGCGCCTTTAATTTGCTGACAGGCTATGTCGGCCTGCTGTCATTCGGTCATGCTCTGTTCTTCGGCTGGGCGAGCTATCTGTGCGCACACGCCGCCAAAAGCTGGGGTTTTCCGCCCGAGGCGGCGATATTGTTCGGCACGTTCAGCGCTGCGGTGCTTGGTCTCGTCGCCGGTTTCCTGGCGATCCGCCGCCACGGCATTTATTTCGCCATGATCACGTTGGCGCTGGCGCAAATGATGTATTTCGTTGCCGTGCGCGCGCCGTTCACCGGCGGCGAGGACGGCATCCAGGACGTGCCGCGCGGCCGCCTCTTCGGGCTGTTCGACCTGTCGCACGAAATGACGATGTACGTCTTCGTTCTGGTCACCGTGCTCGCCGGCTTCCTTCTCATCTACCGCATCATCAATTCGCCCTTCGGCGAAGTGCTCAAGGCCATCCGCGAGAACGAGCCGCGCGCCATCTCGCTTGGCTACAAAACCGAAAGATACAAGCTCTTGGCTTTCGTACTCTCGGCAACAGTGGCGGGCCTTGCCGGCGCATTGAAGGCTCTGGTCTTCCAGCTTGCTTCGTTGACCGATGTCTACTGGACCATGTCCGGCGAAGTCGTGCTTATGGCTTTGGTCGGTGGCCTCGGCACGGTGTTCGGTCCGGTTGTCGGCGCCTTCCTGATTGTCGCCATGGAGACGTATCTGGCGCAGATTGGGCAATGGGTGTTGGTGATCCAAGGTGCGATCTTCGTATTTTGCGTGCTGGCCTTCCGCCGCGGCATCGTCGGCGAACTGGCCGCCTTCTTGCGCGTGAAACTATGAAGCAGGCTTACAGGAGGAATCGATGAGCGCCGAAGCGAAGTTGAAAGAACTGGGTTTGGTGTTGCCGGCGCTGCAAAAGCCCGCGGCTAATTACCTGCCCTACCGGCTTGCCGGCAATATGTTGTACCTCGCCGGCCAAGGACCGCGCGACGAGAACGGCCGCCTGCTCACCGGCAAGCTCGGCGCCGAGATCAGCGTCGAGGAAGGCTATCGGCGCGCGCGGTTCGTGGGACTTGGACTTCTCGCCGCGATGCGCGAAGCGCTCGGCTCGCTTGACCGCGTCGATTTCATCGTCAAGCTCCTCGGTATGGTCAATGCGGCGCCGAACTTCAACGACTCGCCGAAAGTGATCAATGGCTGCTCCGATCTGTTTGTCGAAGTCTTCGGCGATGCCGGTCGACACGCGCGCTCGGCGGTCGGCAATGTCATGCTGCCTAATCAGATCTCGGTCGAGATCGAGGGCATCGTGGCGGTCAAACCATAACAGCGCGCCATATTGGCGAGAGCGGCCGCTGCAACAATCATTTGACCGGCACTGAAGTTTGCCCTGCTTGCCGCAGTTCGGGTCTCCAATTGCGTTGGTTGTCCGGCTGCGCCAACGGACTTGACTCACGCTTTGACGGTAGGCATCGCTGCGGGTTGCCAAAGACATTGGCTCCGCTCTCTTCTCATATCCCTTCTGCCAATCACCCCAAGCAAGTGATCATCCATGACGAGCGCCTTGTTCTCGCCCATTCGTCTTGCCGATCTTGAACTTGCCAACCGCATCGCGGTTGCGCCGATGTGCCAGTACAGCGCCAACGATGGCGTCGCCAGCGATTGGCACATGACCCATCTCGGCATGCTGGCGAATTCCGGTGCCGGATTGCTGGTGGTCGAGGCGACCCACGTAGAGCGCCGCGGCCGCATCACCCACGGCTGTCTCGGCCTTTATTCCGATGCTTGCGAGGCGGCTCTGCAACGCGTCATCAACCATTGCCGCAGAATCGGCACCGCCAAACTCGGCATCCAACTCGCCCACGCCGGACGCAAGGCCTCGTCGCAGCGGCCGTGGGAGGGCGCCAAGGCGCTCGGGCCGAACGAGGACCCTTGGCCGACGATCGGGCCCTCGGCGCTGCCCTTCGGGCCGGGCTGGCACACGCCGAGCGCTATGACCGAGGACGACATGGCGCATGTCAGCGCCTCATTCGTCCAGGCGGCGCGCCGCGCCGTCCGGATCGGCTTCGACGCCATCGAACTGCATCTTGCCCATGGGTATCTTCTGCACAGCTTCGTTTCGCCGCTGTCCAACAAGCGCAACGACGCATGGGGCGGTTCGCTCGAAGGCCGCGTGCGCTTCCCGGTCGAAGTCACGCGCGCCGTACGCGCCGTGGTGCCGACCGGCACTCCGCTCGGCGCCCGCATCACCGGCACCGATTGGGTCGAAGGCGGTCTGACCGCCGCCGATGCGGTCTCGCTGTCGAAAGCGCTGAAGCAAGCCGGACTCGATTACGTCGACGTGTCGTCGGCCAACATCACACCCGAGAGCCGGTGGCCCAACGACCCGGGATTTAACGTGCCGGTCGCCGAACGCGTGCGCCGCGAGGCCGGATTGCCGGTGCGCGCCGTCGGCATGATCGTCAATGCCAAACAGGCCGAAGCGATCGTCGCCGAGGGACGAGCGGACATGATCGCAATAGCGCGCGCCTTCCTCGATGATCCGCATTGGGGCTGGCACGCGGCGCAGACGCTGTCCGCTGAAGTTGCCCGTCCGCTGCAATACGCGCGCACGGCTCCGGGACTTTGGCCGGGCGCGGCCATGCGCAGTTAAAGCATGGATCCCGAAAAGTGGAAACCGGTTTTCGGATAAGATCATGCTCAAACAAAAATATAGACCTTGATCCGATTCAATCGAATTGGATCAAGGTCTAAGCGCCGCAGCGGCCGATAGGCCCGGCTTGCCGCGCTCGCGGCTTACTGCCGGCGGACGCTGCCGTGCTGCAGCCAGCTGATGGCGTCGTCCAATCGGTCGTCGCCCCAGAAAATTTCCTTGCCCACGGCAAAGGTTGGCGAACCAAAAATTCCCAATTGTCTGGCGGCGTCGGTCGCGCTCAACAATAGCTTATTGGCTTCTTCGCCGCTGGCGAGCGCCAAGATGCGAGCAGGGTCCTGCCCGATATCGCGCAGGCTTGAGGACAAGTTGGGCTCGCTACCGGTTTCTTCGCCTTGTTGAAACCAGCGGCGATAGGCGGCGCGCACGAAGTCGACGCCCCAGCCTTCGCGCATGCCGACGATGGCGACGAGGTTCGCCGTCACCGATTGCTTCACCGGATAGGGGGCCGGAACCTTTACCGGCAGCCCGTACATGGCGGCCCTCCGTTCGATGTCGCGCCACATGTAATGCGATTTCGTCGGCTTGTCTGCGAACGGAACGTGCTTCATATCCTGGAGAATGAGCAGGAGATGAAACGGCCGCCAGCGAAATTTAATGCCGCGCGCGCGTTCGATATCCGCCAAACGCATCACGCTCAGATACGAATAGGTGCTACCCATCGTGAACCAGAAATCGATGCGCGCTTCGGTCATGGTCGCCCTCCGCTCCGTCGCACGTTGTCAGTTTCGGCCGGCAAATTGTACACCTCCAGAATCGAACGTGACATCGACGAGACCATGCCGGTCGACATGAACGTGGACGATCCAATTCTGGTTGAGGTGTGGCGCGGGCCGTTGATCGAAAGCCGCCACCGCGGCGCAGTGGCCGTCGCCAAGGCCGACGGCAGGAATGTGCTGGCCGTTGGAGACGTGGCGGCGCCGGTCTTCCCGCGCTCGGCGATCAAGGCGTTGCAGGCTTTGGCACTCGTGGAGTCCGGCGCGGCCGATCGGTATGGCTTTGGCGAGGAGGAACTGGCGCTCTCTTGTTCGTCGCACAGCGGCGAGCCTGCGCACGTCGAAGGTGTTACGCGCATGCTGGCGAAGATTGGCCTCGACGCGTCGGCGCTGTCATGTGGGGCGCACTGGCCGATGAATCAGGCCGCTGCCTTTGCGCTGGCGAAGACCGGCGCGCCATCGGCGCTGCACAACAATTGCTCCGGCAAGCACGCCGGATTCTTGTGTCTTGCCTGCGCGATAGGCGTCGGCGTTGCCGGCTATTGGCAGCCCGAGCATCCGGTACAGCGGAAAGTGCGCAGCGTGTTGGAGGATTTGACCGGCACGGCATTGCCGCCGGAGCGTTGCGCCATCGACGGCTGTTCGGTGCCGACCTGGGCGATCCCGCTGCAGAATCTCGCGCATGCCTTCGCCAAGTTCGGCACTGGCAATGGCCTTTCGCGCGAGCGTGCCGTCGCTGCCGCGCGATTGCGCGCCGCCTGTGCCGCAGAGCCGTGGCACGTCGCCGGAACCGGCCGCTTTTGCACCGAGGTCATGAAGCTCCTCGGGGCGCGCGCGTTCATCAAGACCGGCGCCGAAGGCATATTCTGCGGCGCGCTGCCGGGGGAGGGTATTGGCATTGCTGTCAAATGCGACGACGGCGCCGGCCGTGCCGCCGAAGCGATCATGGCGGCGCTCATCGCGCGCTTTTTGCCGCTCGACGCCGCCGAGCGGGCGGCGCTTTCGCGCTTTGTGCGGCCGACTTTGCGCAACTGGAACGGCATCGAGGTCGGCGCGCTCCGGGTTACGGACGTGCTCGTTTAACGCAGGCTCTGTGCGCCTCGTCCGGTGGGATATTATTTCAGCGCGCCCGATTGCCGCTGATCGTCAGTTGCGCGTACCGGTTGGCATCCTCTCTGGCCAGGTCGCCGGTGACGGGCTTTTTCCATTCCATGCCGACGATGGCGCCGCGCCGGGCGCCGCTGATCAGATTATCGGCGATCAGGCTGGTGCCGGCGCCGGGGACGATCGAAACGGTAATGCCGTAATCGGCGCCGCGGACAATGTTCGCGCTGATGGCGACATCGCGCAGATAAGGACCGGTGCCCGCGGCAATGCCCGCGTACGGCGCGTTCTCGATCACGTTGCCTGTCACGGCCGAATCGGCCTCGACCCCAATTCCGACGCCGGCATCATCGTTGGGATTGGTGCCGGCGGGACGCTGCGCCAGCAGATTCCGGATGAGGTTGCCCTGCACCACTGCGAGCCGGCCGCCCTGGTTGAAATTGGTGACCGAGACGCCGATCGCGGCACCATCGACAATGTTGTTGGCAATCACCGCGCCTTCGAAGCCAAACTCGGCATAGAGGGCGACTTCGCCGAGCCCGCTGCAAGTGTTGCCGACGATCTGCAAATTGGAGGCGGTGTTGCCGCGCACCGCCGAGAAGGCCGCGTTGCGAATGCGATTGCCGCGCACGATGACATTGGCGGCGCGAAACACGTTAATCGCGTTGCCGTACTGGCCGGAGCCTCCGGATGTGTTGCTGACGTCCTCTACACGATTGTCGATGATGAGCGTGCCGTCATCGCCGGGCGCGCTACGCCAGACCAGGATGCCGTTATTGCGGGCACCGCGGACGGTGTTGCCGGAAATCGTCATGCCGCGTGCGTCGAGGCAGAAGACGGCGACATCGGCGGCGCCGATCACATTGCCGGTGACCTCGCCGTGGGTCGCTTCCAGTTTGATGGCGGTGCCGCCTGCATTGACGATCTCGCAATCGACAATACGGACGGCGCGCCCTTGCGCGAGATGGAGCAATCCGCGCTGCTGGGGCAACGGAACGTTATTGCCGTCGAGAGTGAGATCGTGGAGACTCACGTAGTCGCTGCCGGTTGCCGTCATCATGTTTGGCGCGTCGGCGATGACGATGCGCGTGGCTCCCGGCACACCCGCAATCGCGGCATGCGGGGGCAGGATGAGGCCGCCGGCGCGATAGACGCCGCCGGCAAGATGCAGCACCGCACCGGCTGCCGCCGCATCATCGATGGCGCGCTGGAAGGTCTTTGATTGGTCATCAGCCGAATGAGGCGACAGCCCGAGCGTCGCGGCATCGATACGGCTGCGCCGTCCGGAATCGCGTGCGGGCGGCGCGACAGTTTCACGCGCGAGCGATGGCGTTGCGGCGCTCACGGAAGCGACACCTGCCAGCGCGGCAAACAGGCGGCGTCGATCGAAACTCATCGCCATACTCCTCGGTTATTAAGGTGAGGAACGCATCAAGCCGCATGCCAGTAGCCTGTCCCGCTCCGGTACAGGTCGGCTATTCCGAGGCAGCGTTAACGTCTACTTACCGCGACGAGCGCAACGAGCAGCCGTTCGGCCGCGGCGACAAGTTGGGCAAGCGACGGCGGACGATGCCGTTTTTGCCGGCGCTGGGATGGACGGCGTCCGGACGCGACCGCAGGGATGTGCACGAACTGAACGAGCGGCCGGCCCTCCGGCGCGTGTTCCAACGCGCGCCAATAGGCGTAGTTGCACAGATAGCGGCCGGCATCCCGCGATAATCTTACCGGTACGCTGCCTGCGCGCATGGCGCCGATCAGCCGAAAGAACGGCGCACGAGCGAAGCGCGCAACCGGCCCGGCGCA
>JASHRW010000211.1 GCA_030037065.1 Xanthobacteraceae bacterium | reverse complement strand
CCAGGCTCGAAGATGTCACGTCTGATATTGTCGACTATCACTTCAGGGCAGTCGGCGCCTTAGAACTTGAGTTCGACAATTAAGAGGAAACGCAGATGTCGATCATCGGATTCATCGGCCTCGGCAACATGGGCGCACCGATGGCCGCGAACCTTGTCAAAGCGGGGCAGCGCGTGCTCGGCTTTGACGTCCTGCCGGGATCGCGTTGGGCCTCGGCCGAACACGGCGTGCAGGTCGTGGCCAGCGCCAGGCGGTCGGTCGAGGATGCCGATATCGTCATTACCATGCTGCCGGGAGGCGAGCAGGTCCTCTCTGTGTGGAAAGATGTGCTGCCGGCAGCCAAAAGCGGCGCCTTGTTGATCGATTGCTCGACCATCGATGTAGCAAGCGCGCGTGCCGCACATGCGCTGGCGGCCGAGCGCGGCATCGACAGTCTCGACGCGCCGGTGTCCGGCGGCGTCGGCGGGGCGAATGCGGCCACGCTGACTTTCATGGTCGGCGGCACCGAGCAGGCGTTCGCGCGCGGCAAGCCGGTGCTTGAGCGCATGGGCAAGCGCATCATCCATTGCGGCGAAGCCGGCAATGGGCAGACGGCGAAAATCTGCAACAACTTGATTCTCGGCGCCTCAATGATCGCGGTCAGCGAAGCCTTCGTGCTCGCCGAGAAGCTCGGACTGTCGCACCAGGCGATGTTCGATGTCGTCTCGTCGTCTTCAGGGCAATGCTGGTCGCTGACCAGCTATTGCCCGGTGCCCGGCCCGGTGCCGGCGTCACCGGCCAACAACGGCTACAAGGCGGGGTTCACCGCGGCCCTGATGCTGAAAGACTTGAACCTCGCCCGGCAAGCGGCGCAATCGGTCGGCGCGCAAGCGGCGCTCGGCGCGCATGCTGCCGAGATCTACGAACAATTCGCGCAGCAAGGCCACAGCGCGAGCGATTTCTCGGCGATCATCAATCTCGTTCGGCAGGAGTCCGAGCGGCGCTGATGACGGCAACACGATTGAGCGGCACGAGAACGTTGGCGCGCCAATCGATCAGTGTAGCGTTCATCGCGCCATTCCGGTTGCGCCGCCGAGATGCGCTTTTTCCAGCATGACGTGAATGCCCTTCGACCCGTTGACTACCTGGGTGACGCGCAGATCAGCGGCCAGACTGCACAGCGTGTAAGCGTCTTCGCGCGACAGGTTGGTGCGCGCGCAGATGAGCTTGATCATGTCGCGCAGCGCGATCACCACGGCGTCGTCAAGATCGGGATCGAACGCCATGGTGATAAAGTGTGTCGGCGTCTCGGCCAGCGGCCATTCGAGTGCCATGTCGGAGCGCACGTGCAGCTCGAACGTGCCGATCAGTCCGGTCTCGATGGCGGTGATGCAGACTTCGCCGTCGCCCTGCACGCCGTGGCCGTCGCCGACCGAGAACAACGCGCCGTCGACATGGATCGGCAGATAGAGCGTGGCGCCGGCCACCAGCTCCTTGTTGTCCATGTTGCCGCCGTTGCGCCGCGGCGGCGGCGAAGCGACCGGTCCCCAGGCCGGCGGCGGCGCCACGCCCATGATGCCGAAGAACGGCTTGAGCGCCAGTTCGAGCCCCCACGGTAGCGTGCCGACCATGCGAGCGCGGTCGAGCGGGATGTGAATGACGCGGGCTTTTTCGAAATCGTCGGGCAGAGCGCCGGCGAGGGGACGGATGACGTTATAGCCCCAGTCGTAATGAAGCTCGATCGATTTGATGCGGACTTCCAGAACCTGCCCGGCCTTGGCGCCGCGCACGGCGACCGGCCCGGTCAGGATGTGTGGCCCGTTGAGCTTCTGCGGCACGCTGCGGTGGATGGCGGGGAGTGCCGCCGGCACGCTGAATCCCGCGCCGGCTTGCGGCATTTGCGCGGGCAGGCCTGACACGGTCGAGATCACGACAGTGTCGCCCGGATCGACTGTGACGAGCGGCTTAAGCGCGGCGTCGAAATATCCCCAATGCACCGTGTCGGGACCGGCCTCCAAACGATGTGTCTTCATAGTCGTGCCCTTTCTTCAGCCGGTCGAGATTCGACGGCTCTCGCAAAAAAATAAATCGGTGAAACAGGGAGCGCGTTGGCAAAGGCGGATCGCGACCGGCCCGCCTGCACTGAGATTGCCATTCGCGCCTTCGGCTATGTCACCGGACTGTCATATAATCTTGTTTTAGTCTTCATTGTTTCGGGGATCACCCATGCAGATTCAAATCAAAGATGCCGGATCGACGGCCACCGTGACGATGGTCGGACGGCTCGACATTTCCGGAGCCGAAGTCGTCGCGCTGCCGCTCGCCACGTTGTCCGGCAGCAAAAACGGTCTGTTCATCGACATGGCCGGGGTTACTTTCGTCGCTTCGATCGGCCTTCGGCATCTGGTCGCGGCGGCCAAGGCGGTCGGCCGCCGTGGCGGACGCCTGGTGCTGCTCAATCCGAACGCCGCCGTGGCCGAGGTCATTACGACATCCGGCCTGGCCGATCTCTTACTCATCGAACGTGACGGCGCGTCACAAAGCTGAGGCGTGGTCGAGGACTGCAATCGTTGCTGTCCTGGCCCGCCGCCGCCCGCACGCTATCTTCCGCCGTAGGCCGATCCCATGCAAGTCATCGCGCCGTTCCTGACCGGCCTCGGATTGTCTTTCTGCGGCGTTCCGGCAGAATCGGCGTCATGAGCACTCCGGACGCCAAGATCCTGGTCGTCGACGACGTAGCGGACAACCGCGACCTGCTGCTGCGCCGGCTCGCGCGGCTCGGCTTTCAGCAGATCGATCAGGCAACGAACGGCCATGAGGCGTTGGCCGCGATTGACGCCACGGACTACGACCTCGTGCTTCTCGACATCATGATGCCGGAGCTGGACGGCTTCGGCGTGCTCGAAGCGCTTAAGCGCGACGGACGGATCAATGAACTGCCGATCCTCGTCATCTCGGCGCTCAATGAAATCGAGCCGGTCGTGCGCTGCATCGAGCTGGGCGCCGCCGACTTCATCGTCAAACCGTTCAATCCGACGCTGCTGCGGGCGCGCGTGCTCTCCACGTTGGAAAAAAAGGCCTTGAGCGATCTCACGCGCAACGAGTTGAAGCGAAAGCAACTGGAACTCAATGAAGCGCGCACGCTGCAGCTCTCCCTAGCGCCGCCGCCGTTTGCCGGGACCATAGCCGGCCGATCGTTGTCGATCGACGTATTGTTGGATCCGGCAAAGGAAGTGGGCGGCGACCTGGTCGACCATTTCCGCATCGACGACATGCTCGTGCTCGCGCTCGGCGACGTGTCCGACAAGGGCGCCGGGGCCGCGCTGATGATGGCGCGCACCCATGCGATGTTGCGGGCCCTGACCGCACGCCCCGATGCCGCCGACTTATTCCGTGAGCCGCAGCAGGCGCTCGGTATCCTCAACACCGCGCTCGCCGCCGGCAATGATAGCTGCATGTTCGTAACCTTCCTGCTCGCGTCGTTGCAGCTCGCAACCGGCAGTCTTACCTATGTGAGGGCCGGTCATATTCCGCCGTTCCATCGCAACGGCACCGGCAAGGTCGCACGCCTTCGCTGCATGGGCGGGCCGCCACTCGGCCTTGTCGAAGACACCGCCTATCAGGCTGACACGGTCATGCTTAATCCTGGCGACCGGCTGCTCGTGCTCACTGACGGTTTCACCGAGGCGCACGATCTCGCCGATTCGGTTTACGGCGAAACCCGGATCGAGGAATTTCTAGCCGATCTTGCACCGTCGGAAGCTCGGCCGCTCAAGCGTCTGGTCGGTCAAGTGCGCGTCTTTGAGGCCGGCCGCCCGGCCTTCGACGACATGGCGGCGATCCTGCTGTCCCTCGAACCGTGATCGCCGTCATGACCACTTCACAGCCGCGATTCGAGGCCAGCACGCTGGCGACCCCCGAGGCGATCTCCGGCCTTACCGAGCAGGTCATGGCGTTTCTTGATGCGCACGGAGTCGACGTCCGCGCTACGCATCATGCGGCGCTGGTTCTGGATGAGATTTTGACCAATCTGGGCACGCATGGCGATTCCCCCGACCGCCCCGCAAGGATTTCCATAGTCGTTCAGCCGGATAAAGTCGTCGGCGAGATCGTCGATGCCGGCGCGCCGTTCGATCCGCGGCTGGCGCCCGACCCATCACTTGATCTGAGTGTCGACGATCGAGCGATCGGCGGGTTAGGTCTTTACCTCGTGCGAAAATTAAGCTGTACCCTTGAGTACGCGAGGCTGGACGGCGAAAATTGCACGACTTTTGCCATCAGCAGGGGCAAAGCCTCGCCTGAGGGGACGCAAAATAATGGAAATTCATGACGAACGGATCGGCGATACCTGCGTGGTGACGGCGAAGGGCCGGCTCGACGGCGGCGCCAGCGCCACGTTTGCCGACAAGGTGGGCAGTCTGATCACGAGCCCAAACCCGAAGCTGTTGATCGATTTTGCCGGCGTCGATTTCGTAACCAGCGCCGGCCTGCGGGCGGTGCTGCTCCTGGTCAAGAGGGTCAAGGCCGCGGGCGGCTCGTTCGCGCTTTGCTGCGTGCAGGACTCGGTGCGCGAAGTGCTCGACATCACCGGCTTCACCGGGATGTTGAGCATTCACGCGGCGCGCGGCGACGCGCTGGCGGCCTTGGCCGGATAGGCAGAGCCGGGCGCATGGGCGACAGCAAAAGCACGACCAAAGAGCTGCGCATCGGCCGCGAGGCCGCGCTGCTCCGGGCGACCTTGGAAAACATGTCGCAAGGCGTCGCCATGTACGACGCCGACCACAAGCTCGTCACCTGGAATGAGCTGTTTCGCCAATATCTGGAAATGCCGGACGAATTTCTCGGTACCGATCGCACGTTCTCCGATTACATCCGCTATATCGGCGCGCGCGGCGAATTCGGCGAGAATGTCGATATCGAAGAGGCGTTGCAGAAGCGTTTGGCGATGCTCGACCGATCGCACGCGTTCGAGCGAGTGCGGCCCGACGGCATGGTGCTCGAAGTACGGCGCGATCCGGTGCCGGGCGGCGGCTTCATCGCCATCTACACCGACATTACCGAGCGAAAAAAAGCCGAAACGGCCTTGCGCGAGGCCAAGGAGGCCGCCGAGTCGGCGAGCAAGGTCAAATCGTCGTTTCTCGCCAACATGAGCCACGAATTGCGCACGCCGCTCAACGCCATCATCGGCTACAGCGAAATCCTGCTGGAAGATGCGACCGACCGCGGCGACAGGACGAGCATGGCGGATCTGGAAAAGATTCAAGCGGCGGGCAAGCACCTTCTCGGGCTCATCAACGACATTCTCGATTTGTCGAAGATCGAAGCCGGCCGCATGGACGTTTATCTGGAGCATGTGTTCCTCAGCCGGCTGGTCGACGAGGTTAAGACCATCGTCGAGCCTATGATGAAGAAGAACACCAACAGGCTGTCCATCGAATGTCCGCCGGACATTGGCTCACTGCACACCGATCTCACGAAACTGAAGCAGAGCATCATTAATCTGCTCAGCAATGCCGCGAAATTCACCAAGGAAGGTACGGTCACGCTGCGTCTGTCGCGCGACGAGCGGGACGGCGAACCCTGGGTCAAGTTCGAGGTCATCGACAGCGGGATCGGCATGACCGAAGAGCAGATGGGTCGTCTGTTCCAGGCGTTTACGCAGGCCGATTCGTCGACCACGCGACATTTCGGCGGCACCGGTCTCGGCTTGACCATCACCAGGCACTTCTGCGCGATGCTCGGCGGCTCGATCGATGTCAAAAGCGCTCCCGGTCAAGGCTCGACCTTCACGATCCAGTTGCCGGATCACGCAGCCAAGCTGGCTGCGGATGACGCTCAGGCGGATACCGATCGTGCCGCGACGGTGCACGCACCGCTCGCCGGCGCCATCAATGTGCTTGTCGTCGATGACGATCCCGCCGTGCATGATGTGCTGGCGACGACCCTCGGCAAGGAGGGTTATCGGATTACGCACGCCAAGGACGGCATCGAAGCCTTGAAGATCATGCGCGCGGGTCCGCCTGACATCGTCACCCTCGACGTCATGATGCCCAAGATGGACGGCTGGTCGGTGCTCGGCGTCATGAAGTCCGAGGCGCCGCTGGCACATATTCCGGTCATCATGCTGACCATCGTTGATGAACGCAATCTGGGATTCTCGCTCGGCGCGTCCGAGTACATGACCAAGCCGATCGATCGCGGCCGGCTCATCGCGCTGATCGAGAAATTCGCGGCCAGCAAGCGCGACGGAACCGTGCTGGTGATCGACGACGATGCCGACGTTCGCGCCATGGTCACGAGCACCATCGAGAGCGTGGGTATGCGGACGGCGGAAGTCGCTAATGGACGGGCAGCGCTCGATTGGCTGCTCGGTCATCCGCAGCCGGCGCTGGTGCTGTTGGACCTGATGATGCCGAAGATGGACGGTTTCGAGTTTTTGGA
>JASHRW010000210.1 GCA_030037065.1 Xanthobacteraceae bacterium | reverse complement strand
CTAGCATATTGGTGGAGCATGATCTTTTTCGGAAAACCGGTTTCCACTTTTCCGGATCATGCTCTAACGCCAACGCTGCGCGCGTTTCGACTCGATGCCGTTTTCAGAGCCGGTCTCACTTTTCAGGCGTGAACGACGGGGTGGTGCTCGGTTGTTCTGAAGGCGGAGCTGACGACGGCGGATTCGGCTTGTTGGGTGCCGGCTCATCTTTCTCGCCGGGCGTCGTTTTCCCGGAATCGCCGCCGCCCTTCGTCTTCTCTTCCTTTGGCTTCCGATCGTGCCGCGTTTCGTGCGGTCGAGCATGCCGGCTTCGCGAGTGCGGTATGAAAGGACCGAGCCTAGGGATGCCAGGGATGAACGGGATTTGCGCCTGCGCTTGGAGCGTCGAAAGCGCTATCGTCCCGGATATCAGTGCGGTTGCCGCCGCCGATCTTAACAAGGTCTTGGCAAATCTGTTCATGGATATTCCCCTCCCGAACCCGGTAGCACCGACTTGCTGAGTGGACTAGGCCAGCCAGTTTTTGGGAATAAAGTTGGGCCCCCAAGCAAATCTGAAACCACCTCTCAGAACATGGGATGTTGCTGCAGTGTCGGCATCTCCCGGCAAGCGGCCTCTAACTTTAAATTTTGGCAAGGTCAGCAGCCGATGACTTCGAAAACTCGCCATCGCGTGTGATGCAGGTCACAGGCAATGCTGTTTCGGATCATTAGTTTGTAATGTCTTGGCCCGACTTGAACGGTGAAATCCCGTCCGGCGGAATTGTCACAGGATATTGCGCTCAGCGGACCAAGCGAGCGGCGAGGGTTTAAGAATGCGCCGCCAGCATCGCGGCGCCGGCGATCAGCGCCGCAGCCAGCGTGCCGAGAAAGATCGCGACAACGAATGGCAGAGTTTTCCGCAACTTTCTACGCATCGAATATTCCCCCGCCCGCGATTGTCAGCGCAGGTGATTTGGCAAGCGATTCGGCAAGGCCTAAAAGCTTGTCGCCGTGAATAGTGGCAATAACGAGCCGGAGACGAAGCGGCGCGCCGCGCGCAGCTTTGCCGAGATCGAAACCTGGGTGTTCGATCTCGACAACACGCTTTATCCGCATCACCTCAATCTATGGCAACAGGTCGACGCGCGCATCCGCGACTACATCGTCGGCTTGCTCCACATCAGCCATGACGAGGCATTCCGCCTGCAGAAGGACTATTACCGGCGCTACGGCACCACGCTGCGCGGCTTGATGGAGGAGCACGGGATCGAGCCGGATGAGTTTCTCGATATCGTGCATCAGATCGACCGTTCGCCGCTTACGCCGAACCCGGCGCTTGCCGCTGCCATCGCCAAGCTGCCGGGCCGCAAACTCATCCTCACCAACGGCACGCGCCATCATGCGCAGGAGGTGATGCGGCGGCTCGAGATCGACCAGCATTTCGAGGACATCTTCGACATCAAGGCGGCAGAACTCGAGCCGAAGCCGCGGCCATTGGTGTACGAGCGCTTCCTTGCGCGCCACCATGTCGATGCCAAGCGCGCGGCGATCTTCGAGGATCTCGCGCGCAATCTCGAAGTGCCGCATGCGCTCGGCATGATTACCGTGCTGGTGGTGCCTAAGGGCGCCGGCGTCGTGTTGCGCGAGGACTGGGAACTGGCGGGCCGCGATGCCCCGCACGTCGATTACGTCACCGACGACCTCGCCGCGTATTTGCAAACGGTGGCTGCGGGGCGGTGACCAGTGCCTCACCTCTTCCCACCGGGGAGAGGTGAAGAGGATTGATCGGTGGCATTACCGCTACCGGCTTTCGCTTCGCTCAGCCCGGGCTACGATTGCTTGACATCGCTTCGGCGTCCTCCGACAACCCGCGACAGCAGAGGGTGGTGTTCATGTCCGCAGCCGAACTGGAAAAGACGATCGACGCCGCGTTCGAGAAGCGGGACGGCATTGGACCCTCGACCAAGGGCGTGATTCGCGAGGCGGTCGAGCATGCGCTCGATCTGCTCGACCGCGGTGCGGCGCGCGTCGCCGAGCGGAACTCCGACGGCGCATGGCAGGTGAATCAATGGCTCAAAAAGGCGGTGCTGCTGTCGTTTCGCTTAAATGACATGAGCATCATTCCAGGCGGGCCGGCGCAGGCAGTGTGGTGGGACAAGGTGCCGTCCAAATTCGACAATTGGGACGACAAGCACTTCCGCGAGGCCGGTTTCCGCGCGGTGCCGGGCTGCGTGGTGCGGCGCTCGGCCTATATCGCGTCGGGCGTGGTGCTGATGCCCTCGTTCGTCAATCTCGGCGCCTATGTGGATTCCGGCACCATGATCGACACCTGGTCAACGGTCGGTTCTTGCGCACAGATCGGGAAGAATTGCCACATCTCGGGCGGCGTCGGCATCGGCGGCGTACTCGAGCCGCTGCAGGCCGGCCCGGTGATCGTCGAGGACAATTGCTTCATCGGCGCGCGCTCGGAGGTGGCCGAGGGCGTGATCGTGCGGCAGGGCGCGGTGCTGTCGATGGGCGTGTTCATCGGCGCCTCGACCAAGATCGTCGACCGCGAGAGCGGCGCGGTCATCCAGGGCGAAGTGCCGGCTTATTCGGTGGTGGTGCCCGGCACCATGCCTGGAGAGACGCGCGGCGGTAATATAACTCCCAGTCTCTCCTGCGCGGTGATCGTCAAGCGCGTCGACGAGAAAACCCGCGCCAAGACCAGCATCAACGAACTCTTGCGCGATTGATCGCGTCGTGGCGATGGATTGGCGCTATCTCTTTTATCTGCTTGACAGCTTCCACGGCCGCATCGACCGCCAGACCTTCTGGATCGCGATGGGCGCCGTCTGCCTCGCCAATTTCCTGGCGTGCTACGCGGCCCAGCAGATCCAAGGCGACCAGCTCAACGCCATCGTCGACCTCGTCTTCAATTACCCGGAATTCGCCATCGCGGTGAAGCGCGGCAACGATCGCGACTGGCCGCTCTGGCCCATCGCTCTCTTCTTTGCCGGCAGCGTGCTGCTCGACCTGTTCTCGGTCACCGGCTGGGGTGGTACCGAAGATGCACCGAGCATGATCTCTGTCTTTGTTGCCTTGCCGTTCTCGATTCTCGGCATCGGCCTTTTGGTCGAACTCGGCTTCCGCAGGGGCACGCCTGGCGCGAACCGGCACGGGCCGGACCCGTTGGCTAAGACCTAGGCGCACAGGCTACACTACAAAACATGACCGCCGATCCCGTCGCCATCGCCCGCGATTTGCTGTGCTGCCCGTCGGTGACGCCGGAGGAGGGCGGCGCGCTCGCCTATCTGCACGACGTGCTGGCGAAGGCTGGCTTTGCCGTCCATCGCATGACATTCGCCGAGCCCGGCACCGCGCCGATCGAGAACCTTTACGCCCGCATCGGCGGTGAGCGGCCTAATCTCGTGTTCGCCGGGCACACCGACGTGGTGCCGCCCGGCGACGCCAAGGCGTGGCGGCATCCGCCGTTCGCCGGCGCGATCGAGAACGGCATGCTTTACGGGCGCGGCGCCGTCGACATGAAGGGCGGCATCGCCTGCTTCGTCGCCGCGGCGCTCGATTATCTCGCCGCCACGGGCGGTAAGCCGAAACGCGGGTCGATCTCGCTCCTCATCACCGGCGACGAGGAGAGCGTCGCCGTCAACGGTACCATCAAGCTGTTGCAATGGTCAGCCGAGCGCGGTGAAAAATTCGATCATTGCATTCTCGGCGAGCCGAGCAACTTGAAAATCTTCGGCGACACCATCAAAGCCGGCCGCCGCGGCTCGCTCAACGGCACACTTGTCGTTCACGGCCGGCAGGGTCACGTCGCCTATCCGGACCGCTTCGACAATCCGATCCGCGGACTCGTTACGCTGATAGCCGTGCTGCAAACGCCACTTGACCAGGGCAGCCCCCAATTCGGGCCGTCGAACCTCGAATTCACCACGGTCGATGTTGGCAATCCGACGGTCAATCTTGTGCCGGGTGAGGCGCGCGCGCGTTTCAACATTCGCTACAACGACCTGCACAATCAGAGTTCGCTCAAGGCGCTGATCGAGCGCCGTGCGCAGGACGCCGCAGCGGGTCGCATCAAATATTCGTTCGAATGGCCGCCATCGAACGCCGACGTGTTCGTCACCAAGCCCGGTCCATTCACCGACCTTGCCATTGCCGCCATCACCGAGGTGACAGGCCGAACGCCGAAACTCTCCACCACCGGCGGCACGTCGGACGCGCGCTTCATCAAAGATTATTGTCCCGTGCTTGAATTCGGCCTGCTGGGGCAGACCATGCACGAAATCGACGAACGCGTGCCGGTCGACGAACTGGTGGCGCTGACGGCGGTGTATCGCAGGATTATCGAGAAGTATTTCAAATAGGTGTCATTCCGGACACGCGCCTCGCGGCTCCCCGGATTGACAATTCAATACTCCACCCGCACCAGATAAAGTCCATGCGGTGGGGCGACCTGGCCGCAACGCGTGCGGTCGCGGGCGGCGAGCGCGGCTTCGAGGTCGAGGGCGCTCCATTTGCCTTCGCCGACGTGAAGGAGCGAGCCGACCATCGAGCGCACTTGATGGTGCAGGAACGAGCGCGCCGCGGCGGTGACGCGCACTTCGTCGCCCTCGCGCAAAACATCGAGGCGGTCGAGCGTCTTCAGCGGCGATTTGGCCTGGCACTCCGAGGAACGAAAAGTGGTGAAGTCGTGCCGGCCGATCAAAAGCTGCGCGGCGCCATGCATGGCGGCGGCATCGAGCGCACGTGGCACCCGCCAGACCCGGTGAACATCGAGCGTGAGATCGGCGCGGCGGTTGACAATGCGATAGAGATAATGACGCTTCTTCGCCGAAAAGCGGGCGTCGAAATCCGGCGCCGCACGCTCTGCCGCCAGCACCGCGACCGGCTGCGGGCGCAGGTGAAAATTGATCGCATCGCGCACCGTATCGGTGTCCCATTCCTTGGCGAGATCGACGTGCGCGATTTGGCCGAGCGCGTGCACGCCGGCATCGGTGCGTCCGGCGCCGGCGACGGTGACGCGCTCGCCGGCAAAGGCCGCAATCGCCTCGCTAAGCATGCCCTGCACCGAGGCGCCATTGTCCTGCACCTGCCAGCCGACATAGGGCGTGCCGTCATATTCGATGGTGAGCTTGTAGCGGGGCATATCACGCCAGCAGGGTTCCCGGCCCAACGGGCACTCCACGCAAGAATTCTTCAGCGTTCATCGGCTGCCGGCCGGCGCGCTGCAATTGGAGGACGCGAACCGCGCCCGTGCTGCAGGCGATTGTTAGTTTGTCATCGAGCACGCGGCCCGGCGATCCGCTGCCGTCGCCTTTCGCGGTGCGCAGGATTTTGACGCGGCCCGCGCCGGGAAACTCGCACCAGGCACCGGGAAACGGCGACAGCCCGCGGCAATGATTGTGCACGTCCTGCCACGGCTTGCTCCAATCGACGCGCGCCTCGTTCTTGTCGATCTTGCTGGCGTAAGTCACGCCGGCGGAGGCTTGCGGGGTCAATTGTAACGAGCCACGTTCCAGCGCCCCGAGCGCGATGAGCATCAAGCCTGCCCCGATCCGCGCCAGTTCGTCATGCAGGTCGCCGGTCGTCGCGTCCGGTCCGATGGCCACGCGACGCTCCATCGCGACCGGTCCGGTGTCGAGACCTTCGTCCATCTTCATGATGCTCACGCCGGTCTCGCGGTCGCCGGCCATGATGGCGCGATGGATCGGCGCCGCCCCGCGCCAGCGCGGCAATAGCGAAGCGTGCAGGTTGAAACAGCCGAGCGGAAAGACCTCCAAAATCGCCTTCGGCAGGACCAATCCGTAGGCGACGACCACGGCGGCATCGGCGCCGTGCGCGTGCATCTCGGCCACGGCCTCAGCCGTGCGGAGGGTCGCGGGCGTGAACACCGGAATACCGAACCGCTCCGCCTCGTGCGCGACCGGACTCGGCGTCAGCACCAATCCGCGCCGTCCGGCCGGCTGGGGCGCCCGCGTATAGACCGCGATGACGTTATGGCTGCCGACAAGCTCGACCAGCGTGGGCACGGCGAAATCCGGCGTGCCCATGAAAACGAGGCGGAGAGACATGTTCTTGCAACAGACTTTAGCGAGCCGCGGTGAGCTCGAACGGATTGATCAAATCCAGTCCAAGCTCCGCGAAGTCGCTGACATCCCGCGTCGCGACCGCCATGCGGTGACTGATTGCGATTGCGGCGATCAAGGCATCCATCGTCGACATCGTCCGTCCGAGGTTGGCGCGCCGTGCCTGAAGGTGCCCAAATTCGTAAGCGCTGGCGCGATCGAAGGGAAGAACGCGGCCGTCAAACAGCTCACGCTCGACTTTCGACAGCATTTCTTCGAGTGCGTCTCGGCGGGCGCCGACACCCAGCCGTTCAATGCCGTAACGCAGCTCTGCGAGTACCGGCGCGCAAAGAAACAGGTCCGTAGTTTTTTGCGCGTCAAGCCAAGCTTGAACAATCGCGCTCGGGGCGACACGAAAGGCCTCCGATATGACATTGGTGTCGAGAACGATCATCCGAACTCGGCAGGCTCGGGCATATCCTTCGGCAGATCGAAGACGAGGTCGTCGCCGCGCCACTTGTCCGGCAGCAGTTTGAACAACCGCGTGCCCAGGGCGACAGCGTCGCGTGGCTCATCGGCGACGCCGCGTCGAATCAAGGCTTTGGCTTCCTCCGACAGGCTCCGTCCATGCGCCCTCGCGCGCTCTTCAAGTTCGCGCTTGAGCGTGGGATCGATATCGCGCACCAAGAGATTTGTCATTTTGCTCCTTGATATCAACGATATCAGTAATCGCTTTATTGGTCGACAGAAAAAATATTTTTCGCTCTCTCAGTCACTTACAATGAATGACGGCGATAAAGCGATCGTTAACGGCGTCGTGCTAAACCGAGGTGATTGAACCGGCTGTGAAGCTCTAAAGACGGACTCTGAAGGTTCACGACGGGCTCTCAAGCTTTATGAGGGGGTTGCTTGGGCCGATCCCCAGAAGCAGCTCTTCGGCAAATCATCCGCCTCCGACGGATTGAAAAGCTGGCGACCGATGACGCAAGTGGCTTGCAGATTATACGAACAGATTATTCGCTGCGAGTAAGTCTTTGGCTCATGCTGCTCCTCACAATTTTAATTGTGGCGGGAGCGGCTTTGTTCGGATGTGATACGATCTTTGGCGTCGCGGCAGCGGTGTTTCGGCTTTTTTGTCCGTGAGCGGAGCGCAATCACGCCTCCACTTTTTTCGCGGCTTTGGCAAACTTCTTGATGACGCGGTCGCGCTTGAGCTTGGAGATATGGTCGATGAACAGTACGCCGTTAATGTGGTCGATCTCGTGCTGCAAGCAAGTCGCAAACAGGCCGGCCGCCTCGACTTCGTGCGCCTTGCCGTCAAGATCGAGATATTTGACCTTGACCTTCGCCGGCCGCTCGACCTCCTCGTAGTACTCGGGAATCGACAGGCAGCCTTCCTCGCTGGCCGATTTTTCGTCGGACTTCCAGGTGATCTCCGGATTGATGAAGACGCGCGGCTCGTGGCCGCTATCCTTCTTCGACAAATCCATGGTGATGACGCGTGCGGGGACGCCGATCTGAATCGCCGCCAGCCCAATGCCGGGCGCGCCGTACATGGTCTCGAACATGTCGTCGACCAGCTTGCGGACAGTAGCGTCGATGCGCTTGACCGGCTCGGAATTGAGCCGCAGCCGCTTGTCGGGGAGCGTGATGATTTCGCGCACAGCCATATTTCGCGATGTAAGGCCCACAGAAAAAAGCGTCAATGCACACCGGCCGCCGTTGGGCGTCGGGATCTGTTAACGGTGTCTTCGTTCTCGATTTGTTCGAAATGGCCGAATCGCGTAAAATCGCGCCGATGATCGAGAACCTCCAAGACTTGCCGCCGATCTTCGGCCTGCCGGCCGCGCCGACCATCGGCGCGACCGCCGCCACGGCGGCGGCGCTTATCCTGATCGCGGTGCTCTTGTGGCGCGCGCGCGTTGCGGCGCGGACCCACGCCGCCGCCGTGAGCGAATTGGCCCGTGCGCAAACCGATACCGCCTCGCGCATGGAAGCGATGATCGGGCTCCTGGCGCAGGGCCAGTCGCAGTTCCAGCATCTGGTCAACGAGCGGCTCGATTCGGTGACGCATCGGGTTGGCGATTCGCTGCAGAAGACGACCCAGCACACCGCCGATAATCTGCAAAAACTGCACGAGCGGCTCGCGGTGATCGACCGCGCCCAGCGCAACATCTCCGAACTGTCCGCGCAAGTCACTTCGCTGCAGGGTGTGCTCAGCAATAAGCAGGAACGGGGCGCTTTCGGCCAGGGCCGCATGGAGATCATCATCCGCGATAGCCTGCCGAAGGATTGCTATGAGTTTCAGTACACGCTGGGAAACCGCATGCGGCCGGACTGCGTGATATTTCTGCCGGACCAGCGGCCGCTCGTTATCGATGCCAAGTTTCCGCTCGAGGCGATTGCTGCCTATCGCGAGGCGGCAATTGAAGACGAGCGGCGTCAAGCTGCCATCCGCGTGCGCCAAGATATGGCGCGGCACGTCGGCGACATCGCGGCGAAGTATCTCATTGCCGGCGAGACGCAGGACCTGGCGTTGATGTTCGTGCCTTCGGAATCGGTCTACGCCGACCTGCACGACGGTTTTCAAGACGTGGTGCAAAAGGCATTCCGCGCCAAAGTCGTCATCGTCTCCCCATCGCTGTTGATGATTGCGATCCACGTCATCCAGCAAATCCAGAAGGACGCGCGCATGCGCGAGGCGGCCGGCCAGATCCAGGCAGAAGTCGGTCGCTTGATCGATGATGTGACGCGGATGCATGAACGCGTGCTCAAGCTGCAGCAGCATTTCGGTCAGGCCAACGAAGATGTCCGGCAGATCCTGATTTCGGCCGAAAAGGTGGAGAAGCGCGGCGCGCGCATCACCGAGGTCGAGTTCGACGAAGACGGCGGCGCCGATGTCCTGCCGGTGCCGATCGCGCGCAAGCTGCAGGCCGGCGAATAGCGTCGCGTTGGCAGGGATCGCCAAATCGGTTAGGCCGAGCGCATGGCCGTGATGCCCGCCGCCCCTTCCGGCAAAGCGCGCCCGACTTTGCGGGAGACGCTTGCCGTCTATCTCAAACCGCGGGTGCTCGTCATTTTGTTTCTCGGTTTCTCCTCGGGGCTGCCGCTGGCGCTCTCGGGCTCGACGCTGTTGGTCTGGATGACCGAGTCGGGCGTGAAGCTGGGCACCATCGGCCTGTTTGCGCTCGTCGGCACGCCCTACACGGTGAAGTTTCTGTGGGCACCGGTCATCGATGCGCTCGATGTCCCGCTGCTGTCGGCCCGCTTTGGCCGCCGCCGCGGCTGGCTGTTGTTATCGCAATTCTTGCTGATCGCGGCGATCGTCTTTCTCGGCGCCTGCGATCCTTCGGAATCCGCTGCTTTGGTTGCCGTCGGCGCGCTGCTGGTTGCGACCGCCTCGGCGACACAGGATATCGTCATCGACGCCTTTCGGGTGGAAAGCCTGAACGAAAGCGAACAGGCGGCCGGCATGGCCTCCTACGTGGCGGCCTATCGCATCGGTATGCTGGCCTCGACTGCAGGCGCGCTGTTTCTGGTCAGCGGTTTCCAGAGCTTCTTCGGCCTTGGCCATCATGCCGCTTGGACCGCCGGCTACATGGTCATGGCGGTGCTGGTGATCGTCGGGATCGTCACGACGTTGTGCGCGACCGAGCCGGAAAAATCGGCGCAGGCTCGCGCGGCGCAGAAGCCGGAAAATCCGCTGCCGCGCGTTATCACCGCGGCGATCGGCGCATTTTGGGAGTTTCTGTCGCGCGATATGGCGTTCGTCGCGCTCGCATTCGTCGTGCTGTACAAGTTCACCGACGCTCTATCGGGCGCGATGACGGCGCCGTTCGTGATCGACCTCGGCTTCTCACGCAATGAATATGCCGCCATCATCAAAGGCGTCGGACTGGCGGCGACGATCATCGGCGGCTTTGCCGGCGGTTTCGTCGCGCGCGTGTTGTCGCTGCCGCTGAGCCTGTTGATAGGCGGCTTGCTGCAGGCTTTCGCCAATCTCGCTTTCTCCTGGCAAGCGGTCGTCGGTTTGGACTCGTGGTGGCTCACGTTCGCCATAAGTGTGGAGAACTTTACCAGCGCCATCGGCACGGTGATTTTCGTCGCCTATCTTTCGGCGCTTTGCCGCAATCCGCTGCACACGGCGACGCAGTACGCGTTGTTGACTGCGCTGGCGGCGTTCGGGCGCACCTACTTGTCGTCGGGAGCAGGTTATCTCGCCACTGCGACAGGCTGGCCATGGTTCTTCGCGATTTGCGCGTTTGCCGGATTGCCGGCTCTGGCCTTGCTCTTCTGGCTCCACCAAAGCCGCCATTTCGACGGATTATTGCCGCCCTAGCAATGGTTTAATGCCACATTGCCATGGCCTGGTGGGTCCGCGGCGCACGCGTGTGCGACCGTCAGCGCCGTATCGCACGCACGATACTAAAAAAAGTCTTTTTGTAAGGATCGGATGGGTATACTCGCCGTTCTTGGTAGGTTGTCGCCCCTCCAACCTGGCCTGTTCCGCGCCGCCGCGCCCCCATGGACACTATTCTCGTAAAAATTTTTGCCACCGCGCTGGCGCTCAGCCAAGTTCTCACCCAACCACAAGCGGTGAAGACCAAGTTCGATCCGACCACCGACCAGGCGCAAGTGGTGCAGATATTGCGCAATGGCTGCGCCTACATGCGCCATGCCTTCGATATCGAATCCATCAATCTCGACGAACTGATCTCCACCGCACTTGACGATCCGAAGGCGATTGGCGCCAACGCCGAGGTCTTTCACGGCATCAATTTCGCCGACCTCAACGTCGCCTATCACCAGTTCTGCAAGAATGAACCGATCGACAAGCCGGTGGTCGACCTCGGCCAAGTGATTGGTTACTTCAACACTGCCGCCGCCGATCTGCCGGCGCAGTCCGAACTCGACGCGCTCAAAGGCAAGAAGCTGCCGAGCATGAGCACGGTGCTCGACAGCAAGGGCGACCAATTCGCCGACGTTTATCAGGCGGGCAACCGCCGCATCTGGGTGCCGCTATCCGACATTCCGGACTTTGTGCAGAAAGCGTTTATCGCCGCCGAGGATCAGCGTTTCTACCAGCACCACGGCATCGACGAACACGGTATCATCCGCGCCTTCATCGGCAATCTCGCCAATCCGGGCAGGCCGGAGGGCGGCTCGACCATCACCCAGCAGGTGGTGAAGAATCTGCTGGTCGGCGATGACGTCACCTATCAGCGCAAGATCCGCGAGATGATCGTGGCCTCGCGGCTCGAAAACACGTTGACTAAAAATGAAATTCTCCAGCTCTACCTCAATTCCGTCTATATGGGCCGCGGCTCGTGGGGCATCGAGATGGCCGCGCGCAGCTATTTCGGCAAATCGGCGAAGGATTTGACGCTACCCGAAGCGGCCATGATCGCCGGTCTGCTCAAGGGACCGAGCTATTACAATCCCGACCTGCATCCCGATCGCGCACGCGGCCGTCTTACCTACGTGCTCGACCGCATGAAGGACGACGGCTTCATCAGTGCCGCGCAAAAGGAGCAGGCGCTCGCGGCGCCGCCGAAGCTCATCGCGTTTACGCGACTGCAGCGCGACAGCGGCTTCGAATTCGTCGACTATCTCGGCCACGAGGCCAAGAGCGACGGCGTCGATAGTCTGACCGCGGCGCCTTACACCGTGCATTCGACGATCAATGCCGAGCTGCAGAGCCAGACCGAAGCCGCATTGCAGGAAGGTCTGGCAAAATACGAAATATCGATGGGCCGCATGCAATTTCGTGGGCCGGAAGCCAACATCGCCGACGCCGTGCAAAAGCTTGCCTCCGGCAAAGCTGCCGGCCCGCAGCCCGGCGATTCAACTGCCAAGCCGGCTTGGCAACAGGCGCTGCTCGCCGTGCATCTGCCGCTTTACGACGTGCATTGGATGCCCGCCGTTGTGGTGGATAAGGGCGGTGGCAGGCGGGGCAACGGCGTCATCCACGTCGGGCTGCGGGACGGCCGCATCGTGCCCCTGACGACTTATACGTATGCGATCCGGCGCAGCCTCAATCTCTACGATGTCATCTACGTCAACGTGGTCGAGGGTAGGGTGCTGGAGACCAGGGCAGGACGAAAAGCCAAGCCGCTTCCTGCCCATGCCGAAATTCGCGTGCGGCCAACGGTGCAAGGGGCGGCCTTGGTGCTGCAGAACAAGACTGGCCGCATTCTGGCCATGACCGGGAGCTTCTCCTATCCGTTGAGCCAGCTCAACCGCACTTGGCAGACCGAACGTCAGCCCGGCTCGGCGATCAAGCCGGTCACCTATCTGACGGCGCTGCAGAAGGGGCTGCAGCCCAACACGCTCATCCTCGACGATCCGATCACGCTGCCGCCAGTCGGCAGCGGCCAAAGTCCCGACGAGACAATCGCGCTCGGCGACTCCGAGCATGAGGACTATTACTGGTCGCCGCGCAATTACGGCGACGAGATCGGCGGCGTCTACACGCTGCGGCGCGGCCTGGAGCATTCGGTCAACATCGTGACCGCCCACCTGCTCGATGGCGGCATTGATGCCGATCCCGAGAAAAGCCTCGACGATATTTGCGCGACGGCGGTTGCGGCAAAAATCTACCCCGACTGCGTCCGGTATTATCCCTTCATTCTCGGCGCACAGCCGGTGCGCATGATCGATCTCGCCGCCTTCTACGCGGCTATCGCCAACGAAGGAATCCGTCCGCAACCGCATGCCATCGATTCGATCGCATTGAATGGCCGGACGATCTACCAATATCCGAAAGTACCGATGTTCCCGAGGATCGCAGCGGCCGACCCCGCGAGTTTCTATCAGCTCAAAAGCATCCTCCAGGGCGTCGTTGCGCGCGGCACCGCGGCCGCCATTGCATCGCTTTCACCCTACGTCGCCGGTAAGACGGGGACGACGGAGAACTCGGTCGACGGCTGGTTCATTGGTTTCACCAACGACGTTACAGTCGCGGTTTGGGTCGGCTATGACAACGGCGACGGCAAGCGCCGGTCGCTCGGTCCCGTCGATGGGGCGCGGGTGGCGCTGCCGATCTTCAAGCCGATCATCGAGGACATCTGGGCCGACAACATCGCGCCCAAGGAGCCGTTGGCCGGCCCTTCGCCCGAGGCACGCCATGACCTTGTCGATGTGCCGATCGATTACGTGAGCGGCACTCCCGTTCGTGGTGGCGGCCGCGGTGACTTCGTCGAGCATTTGCGGCTCGAGTCCGACGGACAGGTGGCCGATACGCAATATCAGCTCGTGTCGCGCGAGGAAGCCGATGAAGAGCGCGAGGAGCAGACGCAATACCAGTACAGCAACAACGAGCAGGGCGGCGATTACGGCTACGGGAGTTACGGTGGCTACGCGCCTGACGGGAGTTATCAGGGCGGCTATGGCGGGCGGTCCTATTATCCTAACCAAGGCTGGCGGCAGTCGCCGCCTCAGCCACCGCCGCCGCAGCAGCGCGGACTATTCGGCAACTGGAACAGTCCTGGCTACCAGCGGCCGCCGCCCCCGCCCCAACCGACGGCGCGTGGTTTCTTTACCCCTTGGTGGCAATAATCCGCCCCACCGAAACCAATCGCCGCAGCGCAACCCGGATGACGTGGTGCCGACATTGCAAGCGAACCCGTGAGCGGCGAAGATTGACAATGTGGTTCAGGCACCCGGTCGCGCTTGCCGCTCTGCTCGGCTCGCTTTCCGCCGCGAGCGCCCAGGCCTACCACATCGAGAACGTGGCCTCGGCGCGCGATACCGCGGTGGCGCAGCTTAAGCCCGCGACCATCGCGTTCAGCGACAAGCCGGCCGGTGATGATGCCGGCGCCGGTCTGGGCCTGATCCATTTTGACGATTGGGCGACTAAGCATCCCACCGAGGAGAAATTTCTCGCGCTGTTTCCCTCCTATGCCGAACCGACGCTCGGCAGAGCGGGAGATGGCGCCAAGCCCGAAGTCGAGAAGCTCTACATGTACGTGGCGCAGGCGCGCTTCGTGCTCGACCAGGCACCGAACACGATCGGTTTGGCGCATTATGTGACGCTCGATTTTCTCAAGCGCATCGATCCGGCGATCAAGCACAAGCTCATTGCCGCGGCCGACGTTTGGCCGTTCACCGATGACGCCGGCATCGGCAATCAAAACCCCGACCGCCCCTGGTGCACCGGGCGAACGACCTCGATCTGCATCCAGTCGACCTACACGCTTGAGGGCAAGATTCCGCTCGGCATCATGCTGGTGAACAGACTGCGCGAGAGCCCAAAGAAGATCTCGGACCACATCGACTTTCAGAGCGAGTTCTCTGCGCTTAAGCCCGCCGATCTCGATCAGGCCGGACTGCAGCAATTGACCAAGCTCGACGCGCCGATCGCGGGCGCACTCGAACAAAACATTTTTCACGTCAATCAGATCATGAAGTTCGGCAAATTCTTCGCCGTGTTCCAGAACCACCCCACCGATGCCGGCAAGACGGTCGTCACCGCCTTCATGGTACTGGCGATCAAAGCGTCCATACTCGACGAGAAGCGCGGCTACGAGAAAGTGCCGGTGCTGCGCAACCTAGTGCCAGCCGACGTGCTGATGGGTCGCTCGTCGTTCAACTCCGGCAGCTCGATCAGCGCCGGCCTGCCGCAATACGCCCGCAACGAGATCACCACGGTCGCCGGGATTTTGGCGAAGGACGTCGCGGCCAAGTAGTGCGCCATGGAGTGCCCCAAGCAGCGCCGTGTCTGCCGTCGTCATCGCTCCACAGATCCGCGAACAATGCGGCGGCGAGTGACCCGAGAGAAACAAGTCGCTCCCGGCGAGCCGCCTCACTGGCGGCGGCAGCGGCAGAAGCGCGGATCGGCCATCCACCGGCCGGCGACGGCATCCATTGGCCAAGACTCCCCACAAAGGCGCGCGTTCCTTGGCGGATGGTTTGGAGTCTCTCCAACGTTTCAGCGCTGAATTGGTCCATATTGAAGTTCTGGATTTCTGCGGCGAGGCGGCTTGCCACGCTGTAAATTCGGTCCCCGATAGCCTGCCAATCGACAGATGCGATCCACACGCTGACCTTGGCGGCGAGGCGACTTGCCGCGTCGTGAATATAATGTGCAGCCTGCCGTCCGACGGCAGAAAACCATGCTGCAGCGCTTGCGGCGAGACGGCTTGCCTGGCTGCGAATATGCCGCGCGGCGATTTGCAGGTCGCCGGTTCCGATCCACAGCGTGATCGGGACGAGAAAAATCCCGATCAGGATAAGCTCCAGCCCGAACGCAAACCCCGCCGCCTGCTCGACAGGCCAATGCCAAAACTCTTTGAGAGAATCTGCATTCTGGGAAATCTTTTTCACCAGGCTGATTTTGACGCAATCCGCTCGAAGCGCCTGCTCTTCGTAACTGGGAAACCCACCAAGCCCGAGCGTAGACAGCACATAATCGTCAAAATCGGCTTTCGTGCCGGCCAGTCTGCCGTCGCGCGACGAATATGCCGCGAAGCTCCTTCGCGCCGATTCGCTGAGCATCAACCGTTGATCGGCAATATTGGCGAAACGTTGCTGCCACTGGTGCTCATCGAGTTCGAGCTTGAACACATTGGCATACCATTCGGCGTATTGAACGTGCAGCTGGGCGACGTACTCGCGGTCCGGAGCGTCGCGGCGCGAGCTTTCCGGCACGCGGGTGACGAGGTGGTACCAGCGTGCCTGTTCGGGCGACTGGGGAAGGCTGGTTGCGTTGAGCCGGGCGCGAACCGCCTCGGGGGCGAAGGCGTAATAGGCTTTGAGCTTTGCTTCCGATCGCAGCAGCGCTCGGGCGAAGTACGGCCGCACGCAGCTACCCGACACCTGCCAGACTTCCGCTGTTTCGATCGCGGGAGCCTGCGACGCGTTGACCGGCACCCAAGTGAAGCGATCCCTCGCGTGCGGGGCTTGCGCCCAATTGAGCACGGACGCACCCAGGACCACGCAGCCTAGCGCGCCCATGGAGAGACGAATGCGCGAAACGGTACTACGCAACATACTATCCGCCATTCAATGGCTGGTCGGAATTCCGTTGGTGAAGGCTTCGAGCGGCGCGACCGGCGGATCGTTCGCTTGAAGCTTAAGGCGTGACAATTCGAAGAGCCGAAATTGCGCGGCGTCTGCGCTATGGGCTGACGGCCGCGCGCCGCTCACTCCAAAAGCGATTGGCACTTGGCCATGATTGCGTTCCCCCTCGCTCAACGCCACCGACCCGTCCACAGTCGGTCCGATTTAAGCCGGAATTAAGACAATCGAATCGATTCGCGAGAGGTGTGAATTACCTTCCGCTTGCGCCCGGCAGTGGCACGAAAAGCTGCTCGACCGGGATCGGCTGCGGGATGAAGTGCTGCTCGACCATGTGGCGCACGAGCGCTTCCAGCGTCGGCCGGTTCGCCTCGATACCGTAGGGGAACGGATCGCCGCCGGGAAAGACCTCGTCGATTTCTTCGATCTCGTCCTGCAGCCACGGCAGCATGGCGGCCAGCGAGCCGGCGTAGCGCAGTCTTGCCCGCGCGATGCGCTTTGACTCGACGAATGCCGCGTAAAGACTATTGGCGATCCAGGGGTGTCGTTCGTAGAGCGCGCTGCGGATGGCGACCAGATGCATGATCGGGAAAATCTTTTCACGCTGGTAAAGTTCACGCTCGAGCGCGTGATAGTTGGGCAACAGCCGCACCACGTCCGGATGCGTGCCGAACGAGGGCGGCTTGCGCGAGCCCAGATAGGCGTCGATCTCGCCCGCGGCGAGCAGTTCGGCGAGCGACCGGCCGCTGCGATTGATCTCGATCGGCACGGGGCGCAGCAGCGGCAGCGCATGCGGATGGCCGTGTGCGCCGCCGGTCTCGACCGCGCCCTGCACCCAATGAATGGCGTCGATATCGACGCCGAACTCGTGCGCCAAGTGGCCGCGCAGCCAGATCGCGGCCGTCTGCGTATAAAGCGGCAGGCCGACGCGGCGGCCTTCGAGGTCCTTAGGGCTGCGAACGCCCGAATGCTTGTTGACGAAGATGTAGCCGTGCCGGAACACGCGCGAGGGAAACACCGGGATGGCGACGAAATTGCTCTTGCCGTTGCCGATGAGGCTGATGAACTCGGAAGCCGACAGCTCCGAGGCGTCGAATTCCTCGCCGCCGACCATGCGGTCGAATATTTGCCGGCCGGATGAAAACACGATGACGTTGAGATCGATGCCTTCGAGGCGCACCTCGCCCGCCCGCAGAGGTTCGATGCGATCGTATCGGCAACTGGCGTAAGTGATGGGCAGGGGCGACATTCTGCTCAGGCGTTTGTTGCTTGATGGCCATGCGCGCCGCCGATTGGCGCACCATCTATTGTGTGCCATTGGATGATGCGGCGGCGCAACCGGGCCCGTTCGGCGCGAAACATGCACGAGACCGACTTCCTCCACGAACACGCGATGACCGACGACGAGCGCGCCGCGCTGGCGCGGGCGATCTGGAGCCAGGAGAACGTCGAGTTCAAGACGGTCGGCATCGATATCGGCAGCTCGACCTCCCATCTGTTGTTCGCCAAGGTGGCCCTGCAGCGGCAGTCACAGGGCCTCTCCAGCCGCTTTGTCGTCATCGGCCGCGAAATCGTCTGGCGTTCGCCGATCCTGCTTACGCCGTTTCTGCCCGACGGCACGATCGATGCGCACGCGCTCGGCAGATTCATTGCCGACTGCTACGGCGATGCCGGTCTGACCCAGGGTGAAGTCGACAGTGGCGCCGTCATCCTCACCGGCGAAGCGATCAAGCGGACAAACGCCCGCGCCATCGACGAGCTGTTTGCCGCCGATGCCGGCAAGTTCGTCTGCGCCACGGCCGGGCATAAGCTCGAATGCCGGCTTGCTGCTCATGGCTCGGGCGCGGTGGCCTTATCGAAGGCGCGCGAGGCCTGTATCCTGCACGCCGATATCGGCGGCGGCACCACCAAGCTCGCCTTGATCGATCGCGGCGCGATCGTCAGGCTTTCCGCCTTTGCGGTCGGCGGCCGGCTCGTCGCGACCGACGAACGCGGCGCGTGGAGCCGTATCGATCACTCGGCGCAGCTTGTGGCTAACGACTTGGGGATTGCGCTGTCGCCGCAGGCGCTCGCCGATCCCGTCCTGCGGCGAAAAATCGCCAAGCGTCTCGCCGCGGTGGCGGCTGATTATATCGTCGATGCGCCGCTCGACCGCCTGGGAGAATCGCTCCTGCTGACGGAGCGGCTGCCGCGCCCCTGCCACCCGACCGCCATCACGTTCTCCGGCGGTGTGGCGGAGTACATGTTCGGCCACGAGGAGGCGGAATATGGCGACATCGCCAAACTGCTCGCCGCCGAACTGGCGCACGAATTGAGCCGGCGCAGCGCGCTGCCGCTGATCGATCCCGGCCAGCGCATCCGCGCCACCGTGATCGGGGCTTCGCAGTTCACCGTGCAGGTCAGCGGCAAGACCATCTATCTGCCCGACCCCTATGTGCTGCCGGTGCACAACGTGCCGGTCGTCCACGTCGATATCAATGCAGCGGGCATCATCGATGCGCCGCGGATTGTTGCCGACATCCGCGTCGGGCTCGACGAACTCGATCTTGAGCGCAGCCCGCGCGTCGCCATCGCCTTTTCCTGGCGCGGCGATCCCGAACATGCGCGGCTCAAGCAGGCGGGCGAGGCGATTTTGCACGCGCTCGCGCCGTTGCAGGACCGGATCAAACTCCTTCTGCTGATGATCGACGGCGACATCGGCAAAACGCTCGGTCGGCTCACCCACCGCGAACTGCATTGGCCGAACAAGATTGTCTCCATCGACGGCATGGAGCTGCAGGAACTCGACTATGTCGACGTCGGTGAATTGATCGCGCCGCCCGGCGTCGTGCCGGTGGTGATCAAGTCCCTTTTGTTTGCGTGACGTCATTCCGGGGCCGAGCGGAAGCGAGGAGCCCGGAATCCATAGTCCCACGTCATGCAGAATGATCGACGAGCTTATGCCGCTGACGCAGGGGTTATGGATTCTGGGCTCGCGCCTGCGGCGCGCCCCGGAATGACGGATGGAGACACGTCGGCTATAACAGGGCCAAAGCCCCTCGGAGGACACACATGAACATCCGCGAAGTCCCGCAATCCCCCTCCCCACCCTCCCCCGCGAGCGGGGGAGGGAAGGGTGGGGGACGCTACGGCATCGATCCCTATCTCGAATGGCTCAAGGGCGAGGGCATTCCGCTCACCGAGGATTACGGTGTCTATTTGTTCGACGTGCCGACCGCGCCGTGGCCGCGTTACGGAATCAACGGCGGCGCGGTGCATCTGAAGGGCCGCGGCGATTTCGCCAACATGTTCGTGTTCGAGATGGCACCGGGCAAA
>JASHRW010000209.1 GCA_030037065.1 Xanthobacteraceae bacterium | reverse complement strand
CGGACGATCACGTTCTCCACCACGGTCAGCCCCGGTCCGAGAACGACCCAATCCAGGCCTTCATTGATCTTCTCGATGGCCGAGATGCCGGAGTAGTCTCCAACCAAGGTTTGCTTCGACGGGATGCTGGCGAGGAAGCCGGCAAAAGGCCGGATGTCGACCTCAAGATCGATGCCGTGCTTGGCGAAAATCCCGGCGTCCTTCGCGCCCAGCCAGCTCAAAACGAGGACGCTGTTCTCCGGCTCGACGACGCTTACTTTCTCCAGCGCGGGAGCGGCCAGCGCCGTTGTTCGAGTGGTCGCGGCAGCGGTCAGTGCGCCAAGACCCGTCAGTAGCAATGATCGTCTCGTAGCCATTTGGTTCTCACGATTTCCGCTGTTGCCTCGGGCAGCTATCAGAAAGCCGCCAGCGTAGCGCCGCGGAACCTTTCATTTCATGCGTGACATCGCCGCACATGCTTGCCGCTTGGAATGGCGCCCACGGTGGAGAAGGTCGGGATCGATGGCGCGGAATTCGGCGATCGCCTTGCGGATATAGTCGTCGTCGAGCGGCGATGTGAAATCCGCCTTAGAACCACCTCTCCTGCACGTTCACCGTATCACCCGGCCGCAAAGGATAGGTGATGGGAACGGAGAGACGCAGTTGCTGGCCGTGGACGACTCGCGTCACCGTCACGGTCTTGCGGTAGGCGCGTGGACTAAAGCCGCCGGCGATGGCTACCGCCGTCTCCGCGGTCATATCGGCGACGTAGGGATATTGCCCGGGCTGGGTGACCTCGCCGAGGATGAAGAACGGCCGATAGGCTTCGATCTCGACCGCGACGTGCGGGTCCTTGACGTACCCCTGCCGCAGCTTGTCGCCGATCCGGCTGGACAGTTGTTCGGTGGTCGCCCCGCGCGCGAGCACGGAGCCGATCAGCGGCATGTCGATATAACCGCTGGCATCGACCAGATAAGAGTTGGACAGCCCGTCCTGGCCGAATACCACGATGCGCAGGCGATCGCCGGAATCCAAAGTATAAGGCTCGTTTCGCGGCGTCGGAGCATCGACTGCTGATGCCGGTCGCGGCGCGGCGGCGGTCATGAACAGCCCTTTGCTGTCATTCGGCGCCGGGTCCGGCGCCGCGGCCGAGGCGCTTTCAGCGACTGATCCATAAACCGTATTGTCGACGCCGGGCACCATGGCAGGCTGAATCGGCGTGACCGGTCCTGCAGGTTGCGCCATGGCTGGGCTACTCGCCCCCGCTATCCATGGCGCAGGCTGAAAGCCGCAGCCGGCAGCGGTGATCGCTACGGCCAATAACACCAGAATGGAGCGGGTCACCCGCATACGCGCAATCCGGCCCGGTTGAACGAGGCCTGATTAATCGCCCGGTATGGTTAACAAACCCTGACTAGTGTCCCGATACCGAAGTTCGCATCATTGGGCGGCAAGCTCGTTTGCGAACTTCGGAATCGAAGGAGTCCACATAACGAGTTCGCGGCAGAAATGATGCGGACTTCTGAACCGCCACACTGGCGGCCGGCGCAGGCGCCGTTTACTCGGACCCACCCTTGCCCCGCCCCAGCCGGTCGGCGATCGCCAGCATCAACAGAGCGGCAACGAACATCAGCGGAAAGCCGATCGCCCAGGCGAGTTTTGCAGTGTCGGTCGTCCCCTCCAGGTCAAGATACCAGGCGAGCGCATCAACCGCGGCGATGACCGCGATCGAACCTAGAAGCTTCTGTTTGAGCGCGCTGAAATCGACATTGACCAAGCCCGAAGGCAAATCGGGATGGTCCTTGAGCTCGATCTTCTGAATGAAGTTCTCGTACCCCGAGAAGATGACGATGAGCACCAGATTCGCGGTGAGCGTGATGTCGATCAGGTTGAGCACGCCGACCACAAGCGCGTGCCAACCGTCACTTGGCAGATGCAGCGCCAGCGCGACCAAATCGGCGAAGAAGCGGTAGAGCAGCAAGACGAGCGCGGCAACCAGACCGATGAGAAACGGCGCCGCCAGCCAGCGGCTGTAGAAGATCAGCGCCTGAAAGGCGCGTTCACTCGGTCGCATAGCCCCTCCGCGTGCGATATCCGCGCCGACCGCCAGCCGGCCCTACGCCGCCACCCCGGTGCCGATCGGGCAACTCACCCCGGTGCCGCCGAGCCCGCAATAGCCGTGCGGATTCTTGGCCAGATATTGCTGGTGATAGTCCTCGGCGAAATAAAACGGCGGCGCGTCGGCGATCTCCGTCGTGATCGGCCCCATGCGCGCGCCCGTAAGCGCCTTCGCATAGGCCGCCTTCGACGCCTCGGCCGCGGCGCGCTGCGGCGGCGAAAACACGTAGATGCCGGAGCGGTATTGCGTACCGACATCGTTGCCTTGGCGCATACCCTGGGTCGGATCGTGGCTTTCCCAAAATGTCTTGAGCAGACGCTCGTAGGAAATCTTCTTCGGATCGTAGACCACGAGCACCACTTCGTTGTGGCCGGTGCGGCCGCTGCAGACTTCCTCGTAAGTCGGGTTGGGGGTCAACCCGCCCGCATAGCCGACCGCCGTGACGGAGATGCCGTCGCCAAGCTCCCAGAACTTGCGCTCGGCGCCCCAGAAGCAGCCGAGCCCGAACATCGCCATGGCGAGCCCATCGGGATA
>JASHRW010000208.1 GCA_030037065.1 Xanthobacteraceae bacterium | reverse complement strand
GAGCGCCTTATAGGCGACGCGCGCAGCGGCGTAGGTGCGCGAGTTGATCGCGGCCTTGCGCTCAGCCGAACAGCCGGAGAGGTCGATGGTCATGCTGCCGCGGTCGATCGCGACCTTGACGTGGATCGGCACGCGCTCGTCGCGTTTGACGCCGTCGTGGTCGATGAAGGACGACGCCCCGTAGACGCCGTCTTTCAGCTTCTCGACGACGTTGCGGCACTTGCGCTCGGTCTCGGCGAAGATTTTGTCGATCGCGCCGAGGATCGTTTCGCGGCCGTATTTCTCGAACAGCTCGTTCATGCGCCGCAACGCCAGCCGGCAGGCCGCCATCTGCGATTTCATGTCGCCAAGCGAAGATTCCGGGAAGCGGATGTTGTCCTTGAGCACGCGATAAAGCGTCTCGTTGAGCTTGCCGCCCTCGTAGATCTTCAGCTGATCGAGCTGCAGGCCCTCGAGCCAGGGATCGGCCACGCTCGGGCCGGCGCCGAAGCCGGTCGACATGCCGCCGACATCGATCCAGTGCGCACGCACCATGGCGAACAGCAACAGCTCGCCGCGGAAGAAATACGGCATGTAGATGACGATGTTGTTGAGGTGCTGGCCGGCGACCGCCTGGTGATTGGTGATGATCACGTCGCCTTCGGCAAAACCTTTCGGTCCGTAGCGCTTTATCGCGTCGGTGATGATGACGCCGAGATCGGCGACGAAATGCGACACGCCGCCGACGTTCTGCGAAATCAGCTCACCCTTGATGTTGACCAGCGAGGTGCAGAAATCGCGCACCTCATAGATCATCATATTGTAGGACGTGCGCTGCAGGTCGGCCGCCATCTCGTTGGCGATGGCCGGCAGGGCGTTGCGAATGACTTCCAGCGTCACCGCGTCGAGCGGCTTTCTGCTGCGCTTGGCCTTCTTGCTCATCGCGCGTCTCCGACATCGATGGTCAGTTCGCCTGACGGGGCGACGGTACAGCGGTCCTGCGCAAACAGCACGGTCGTGGTGCCGTGTTCCTCGATCAATGCCGGTCCCTTGATGCGGGCGCCAGCGCCCAGTGCGCCGCGCTGATAGACCGGGCAGGAGACGGGCTTGCGCGAATCGCTGAGATAGACGCCGCGGTGGCGCGCCGCCTTCGCGGTGACGCGCTTGGCAAGCCGCGGAAAGCGCAGCGTCGGCCGCTTACCGATGGCGGTGAGGCGGATGTTGACCATCTCCACCGGCTCGTCCGGCGACTGGTGCGCGTAGCGGTGCTCGTAAAGCGCATCGAATGCGGCGCGGATTTTCTGTCGGTTGCCACGCTTGATCGCCTCGCGCGTAATCGGTACCGAAAGGGTGAACTCTTGCCCGACATAGCGCAGATCGAGCGCGACCTGCCACTCGGCCTGGTTTGCGTGGCGCAGGCTCTTCTTTGCTTCGCTTGCCATCTCATCATGCACCGCAAGCACCGCCTTAAAGTCGAGGTTGGCGAGATCGCAATAGAACGTGCGGATGAAATCGTGGCGCTCGTCGGCGAGCAGCATGCCGAGCGCGGAGAAATGCGAGGGAAATAGCGGCACGATCACTTTTGGAATGTGCAATTCGCGGGCGATGGCGCAGATGTGCAGAGGCCCGGCGCCGCCCGAAGCAACCAATGCGAAATCGCGCGGATCGTAGCCCTTCTCGACCGATACTTCGCGCACTGCGAGCGCCATTTTGGAAATCGCGATCTGCAGGATCGCCCGCGCCGCGGTGATCGTATCCATGCCCAGTGGCTTGGCGATTTTTTGCTCGATGCCGGTGCGCGCGCCCTGGGCGTCGAGGACGAGTTCGCCGCCGAGAAAATTGTGCGGGTCGAGCCCGCCGAGGACGACGTTGGCGTCGGTGATGGTCGGCTCGGTGCCGCCGCCGCGATAGCAGATCGGACCGGGATCGGCGCCGGCGCTCTGCGGGCCGACCTTGAGCGCGCCGACATCGTCGATCCAGGCGATGCTGCCGCCGCCGGCGCCAACCTCGACCACGTCGATCATCGGCAGCATCACTGGATGACCGCTGGCATAGCCGCCGACATAATAGCCGGGCGCCAGCGTCGGCTCGCCGTCGCGCACCAGACTGGTTTTTGCCGTGGTGCCACCCATGTCGAAGGAAATGACGTTGGCGAAACCGAGTTTTTCGCCGACCCGGGCCGAGGCGATGATGCCGCCTACGGGCCCGGATTCCATCATCGCCACCGGACGCGCCGTCGCCACTTCCGGCGTCATCACGCCGCCGTTCGAGCGCATGATGGACAGCTCGCCGGCAAAACCGGTCTCGCCGAGCCGCGATTTCAGGTTGCTCACGTAGCCGCCGACCTTCGGACCGATATAGGCGTTGACCACCGTGGTCGACAGCCGCTCGAACTCGCGATACTCGCGCAAAATATCGTGCGACAGCGACAGGTAGGCGTGCGGCAGCGCCTCGCGCACCATTTGACCGACGTTGCGCTCATGCGTCGGGTCGACATAGGAGTGGAGCAGGCACACGGCGATCGCCTCGACGCCTTCGGCGACGAGCGCGCGGCAGGCCTCGGTGACGCTCGCCTTGTTCAGCGGACGAAAGATTTCGCCCGAGCTTAACAGCCGCTCCTCGATCTCGCGCGTGAGATGCCGCGGCACCAGCGGCCGATGGCGATGGAAGAACAGATTGTAGGCTTCCGGGCGATTGCCGCGGCCGACAATGTACACGTCGCGGGTGCCGCTGGTGACGATGAGTCCGGTCTTGGCGCCCTTGCGCTCGATCAGCGTGTTGATGGCGATGGTCGAGCCATGGATCAGTTCATCGATGGCGGCGGCCTTGAGTCCGCTCTTGCGGATGCAATCGAGGATGCCCTGCGTCAGCTCATGCGGCGTGGTGAGGCTCTTGGCTTCGGCGAACCGGCCGGCCTCGTCGTCGAAGCCGACCAGGTCGGTAAAGGTCCCGCCGATATCGATGGCGACGACGATCATCGCCGCGCCTCAAACCGGCGCGGCGCGAACAGGCTGGCGGAGGAGGGGAGGTACGCCGTCACGGCGCGGCAGACTATAAGTTTTCCTGCGGATTACAATTACCGAGGCGCTGCAATTGTCCGCCCCTACGAGGTCGTTATCAGTGCTTCTTCCGCATCTCGCCAGATGAATTTATCGTGGCGTGCAGATTGCGGGCGAATTCCACGGCGCCGAAAACTGCCATGTCAGGCGCGCTCTTGACGTATTCCTTGACGCCGTAAATCGCCGGGCGCGGCGCTTTGAGAATGGCGGCGCACAGGCTCTCCACGGCGTCGTCGAGTTTGGCCGCGGGGACCACGTCGCTGACGATGCCGAAAGACAGCGCCCGTTCGGGGCCGATTTCCGCCATCGAGTAAACCAGGTAACTCATCGCCTTGCGGGGCACCCGATCAACGAATGACGACATCACCATGGTCGGCAGAATGTTATGCGCCATTTCGGGGACCTGAAAGACGGCTTTGTCGCTCGCCAGCGTAATGTCGCAAGCCGCCGCGATCGCGCAGCCGAAGCCGAGCGCACGGCCCTGCACCACCGCAATGATCGGAATCTTGGCGTTACGCATGGCACCGTAGCAGTCGAATACGATGTCGCTGAAGCTGCGGCGTTCGTAAGCGTCGGGCTCGGTCGGGGGCCGCTGGCCCATGCCGGCGCGGCCGACGCAAAAATCATTGCCGGCGCCGCGCAGCACGACGACGCTCGAGGTTTTGTCCGCGCCTTGGATGATGCCGGTCAACTCTGCCACCATCCGGTCGGACACCGCATTGCCGCGCTCCGGCTGGTTGAGAGTGACGCGCAGAATCGCTCCGTCTTGTTTGGTGAGAATGTCGGGCATGGTGGCTCCTGTTTCTGTTCACCTCTCCCCGCGGTGCGGGAAGAGGTCGCCGCGCGAAGCGCGGCGGGTGAGGGGGCGGCGCTCCGATTCTGAGCATTGCCGAAACGTTGTTTGGGTACAGCAACTGCCACTAATTCTCTGCTTAGTGGAAACGCCCCCTCACCCCGACCCTCTCCCCGCACGCGGGGAGAGGGAGTCGTTGATCGCCCGCCAGATGCGCTCCGAGGTCACCGGCATTTCGATGTGAGTGACGCCGAATTCGGCAAGCGCGTCGACTACGGCGTTGACCACGGCGCCGAGCGCGCCGGTGGTGCCGCCTTCGCCGGCGCCGCGCACGCCGAGCTTGTTGGTCGGCGTCAGCACCTCGCTGATATCGGTGGTGAAGGACGGCAGGATGTCAGCGCGCGGCATCGCATAGTCCATGAACGACGCCGACAGGAGCTGCCCCTGCGCGTCGTAGGCGCACAGTTCCCACAGCGCCTGGCCGATGCCTTGCGCGGCGCCGCCGTGGGTTTGGCCGTGCACGACCATCGGGTTGACGGCGCGGCCGACATCATCGACCGCGGTGTAGCGGATCAGTTCGAGCGCGCCCGTTTGCGGATCGATTTCCACCTCGCATACGTGCGCGCCATAGGGAAAACCAAGCTGTTTGATCGTCTCGTCGGCGGTGGCGGCGAGCGGCCCGCGCAAATCTTCCGGCACGCTTTTGTCGCCGTCCGCCGCCGCCCTCGCCAGGTCAAAAATTCCGACCGAGCGGTCGGTGCCTTTCACGGTGAAGCGGCCGGCGGCAAACGCGATATCGTCCTCCGCGGTTTCCAGCATATGGGCGGCGATCTTTTTGCCCTTGTCGATAATGGCGTCTGACGCCTGGCCCATGACGATGCCGGCGAGCCGCATGGAGCGCGCGGAATGCGAGCCGCCGCCTTCTTTGACGATATCGGTATCGCTCTCGTTGACGTGCACGTCGTCGAACGGCACGCCCAGCCATTCGGCGACGCATTGCGCGAACGTGGTCTCGTGGCTCTGCCCGCTTGACAGCGTGCCGACCACGACATCGACCCTGCCCTGCGGCTGCACGGTGATGTCGGCGCGCTCGCGCGGATAGCCGCCGGTGGTTTCGAGGTAGCAGCAAAGCCCGATGCCGCGCAGCCGTTCGCGCTTCTTGGCTTCGGCGCGGCGTTTCTTGAATCCCCGCCAATCGCCGAGCTCCATGGCGCGGTCCATCACCGCGCGGTAGGTGCCGTTGTCGTAGGTGACGCCCTGCGGATTCTTGTAGGGAAAAGCCGACGGGGGAATGAGATTGCGCCGGCGCAAGCTCACGCGGTCGAAGCCGTGCTCGGCCGCCGCCTTGTCGATCAACCGCTCGATCACGTAAATGACTTCCGGCCGGCCGGCGCTGCGGTAGGGTGTCGTGCACATGGTGTTCGTGAGCACCGCGCACGCGCGAATGTGCGCGGTCGGGATGCGATAGCCGGCGGTCGCCAACCCAACGCCCTTGACCAGCGGCACGTACGAGCCGCTGTGCGCGCCGACATTGCTGAGGTTTGAGGTGCGTAGCGCCAGGAAATGACCGTCCGCATCGAGCGCGAGTTCCGCCGATACGGTGAGATCGCGGCCCATATAGTCGGTGACGAAGGCCTCGTGACGTTCGGCCGTCCACTTCACCGGCCGGCCGACCCGCTTTGCACCCCAAACCACCATGGCGAATTCGGGAAAGAAGCTGTTCTTGGTGCCGAAATTGCCGCCGATTTCCTTGGCGACGACGCGCACGGAGTCGAACGGCACGCCGAGAATTTGCGCGATCTCCTTCTTTTGGCGCACGATGCCCCCCGAGCCGGCATAAAGGGTGTAGCGGCCGCTCGCCGTGTCATAGATGCCGACGGCGCTGCGCGGCTCCATCGGCACGCCGGTGACGCGGTTGACCCAGGTGTCGAGCTTCGTCACGTGGGCGGCGCGTGCGAATGCGGCGTCGGTCGCCGCCTTATCGCCGACTTCGGCGTCGATCATGATGTTCGGCAAATCGTCGTAAAGCCGCGGCGCGTTGCTCTCGGCGCTGGCGCTGCCCTGCGTCACCGCCGGCAGCGGCTCGTAATCCACCACGACTTTTTCGGCGGCGTCCTTGGCTTGCGCGATCGTCTCGGCGATGACGAAGGCGACAGCCTGTCCGACGTGACGCACGCGATCGGTCGGCAGCACATGATGTGGCGCCGCCGGCACCGGCGATCCGTCACGGTTTTTCAGAACGATGTCGGGCGCTGTGCCGGGAGCGGCAAGGTGCGGAATGCGGGTGAGCCCGTCGGCGAGTGCGTCCTGTCCGGTGAGTACCGCCAGCACGCCGGGCATCGCACGCGCCGCCGTGACATCGATCGAACGGATGCGCGCATGGGCATGCGGCGAGCGCACCATCGCCGCGTAGGCTTGCCCCGGAAAATTGAAGTCGTCGCTGTAACAGCCGTGTCCGGTGACGAGGCGCAAATCCTCTTTGCGGCGGACCGCGTCTCCGATGCCTGCGTGCATGACGTGATTGCGCTCGAAATGGCCGAAGAGTGGGCGGCCATACTCTCACAGCGCGGTGGACGTCGCCAGTCCGTGCGGCTTGCTGCCGCCGCTCCGCCAGGCCGCTATGCCGAAAAGCTCAGCGTCTCCGGATTGCGGTCTTTCAGAAACTGGTCGAGACCCCAACGCTCGACTTGCGCGAACACTTCGTCGAAATCTTCGCGCGGCAGCGGCTTGTTGACGAAGCGTTCGCCGCGGCCGAATTTGGCAAAATCCCACGCATGGAAGTTCTCGAATTCGGGTGGGACGGCGAGTTTCCATAGCGGCAGATATTTTCCGAGATCGGCCGCAAGCGCCGCTTCGGCGCGATTGAGCGCACGCATATAGCCGTGCACGATTTGCGGCGGGGCGTTGGCCGGCACCCACCACACCGTCTTGAACGTGTCTGCGATGATCTTGCGCAGGCCGAGCTGCTCGGCCATGGCGATCTGCGGCGGCAACAGGCTTGCCGCCTCAACCTCGCCGTCGAGCAGCGCTTTCAGCCGCGCGCCAAAGCCGCCGGTATTGACGGTTTTGATTTCGTCGAGCGGCAGATATTTTTCGAGGCGATACGGCACGTTGAAATGACTGCCGGCGCGCATGCCGACGGCGACGGGCACGTTGCGCAGGTCCTGCGGCTTGCGGATCGTGGAATCCGGCCGCACGAAAATCGCCCACGGGGATTCGCCATAGCCTTCAGTGACGGCGCGGCCCATGCCGGCGCTGGCGTTGCAGATCGTTCCCCACAGGCAAGCGCCCTGCACGACCTCCTCCTCCTTGTCGGCAGTGTAGGGGCGATCCTGCGGCCGCTGGAAGTAATCCAAATCCTTCCAGCTCGATTGGGTGCCGCGGAAGGTCTTCCAGTCGAAGGTGACGTCGAGACCTTCGGCGGCAAAGAAGCCCTCCTGCATGGCGACGAAGTCGTTCAGTCCCATGCCCTTGGGCGCAACCTTGACCGGGATGAGGGTTCTGGCCATGACGTAGTCCTCCCGCCGTTGTGGTTTTTCAGCTATCCAACCAGCGACAACGTTGCGTTCTCGTATCGCCCGGCGCCCATTTCGTCCTGCGGGAAGATGTGGTGATCGGCGATCCACTCGCGGGATTCTTCGTAGACTTCCTTGGTATAGGGCTCGAACACCAGCCGTTCGCCGGGCCCCCAGCGCCGCGTATCCATCAGCGCGTGGAGGCGGTCGGGAAATTCATTCTTATAATAATGTGTGTAGAGTTCCGGGCGCAGGTCGATGTCGCGCTGCGCCTTGCGCAGGGCGCGGAAGAATTTACGCAAGTCTTCCGGATCTGGATCGCCATGGATCATGGTGCCGATCATGAACGTGGTGTCGATGACTTTGCGGAAGCCGAGCTGCTCGGCGAAATAGTAGGGGCCGCTGAACAGGTTCACGGCCGGCGCCTTGCCGTCGATTAGCTGTTCCATGCGCGCGAACAGCATGCCATCGGCGTAATTGAGCTTGATCTGGTCGGGCTTCAAATAGGATTCGAGTGCCTGGATCGTGGCATAGTGGCTGCCTGATTGATAGCCGACCGAGATCGGCACGCCGGCGAGGTCGGCCGGCGTTTTTACCGGCGAATCCGCGGGGACGAAAATTCCCGCCGGGGACACCGAATAGACGTCGCTATACATGCGGCCGAGGCCCTTGGAAGCGGCAACATTGATGGTCCAATGACAGGCGCAACTGACGTTCGATTTGCGGCCCGCCTCGATCGACTGGTAAGCACCGACCTTGTCGCCCTTGTCATGGATTTTTCCGTCCGTTGCGCGCACCAGCTCGCGAAATTCGTAGTCCAGCCCTTCGGCGCGGAAGTATCCTTTCTCTTCGGCCACCCATTCCTGCAGGCGGAAATGCGGTTCGATCAGGAATTTTGTCACTGGTTCCTCCGGTGTTGACGATTTCAAAGTATGGATTTCCCATTTGCGGATTTGCGGGCCGCTTCGCCGACGCGGCGTGCGCGGATCATTTTGACGTGGTCGTCCATCAGCGCGCGCGCCCCGCTCGGATCGTGCAGCTCGATGAGGTCGGCGAGTTTGGTATGAATTTCCAGGATGTGGCGCGCGAGCTTGGGCGTGGCGGTGACATTGCGCCGCGGCCACGACACGTGTTCGAGCGAGATAAGTTGCGCGATGAGCACCCGGTTGTGCGACGCCTCGGCCACCGCCAGATGAAAATCGCGCGACAGGCGGGTGAATTCGTCGAGATCGCCGATCGCGGCTTCCGCTTCGCGAAGGAGCCGGCGTAGCTTGGCGATGTCTTCGGCCGTTGCATTCTCCGCCGCCAGTTCCGCGCCGAGCGTCTCGATGGCGCGCTGTGCGTCCATGATTTCGGCGGCACCGACGCCGGTGAGGTCGAGTTGCACGGCGAGCGCCTCGGCGAACAGCCGCGGATTGCCGTGCGCGATGCGCGCGCCGCCGCCCTTGCCCATGCGGATCTCGACAATGCCGAGCGCCTCGAGCGTGCGCAGTGCGTCGCGCGCCACGATGCGGCTGGCGCTGAAGCGGGCAGCCAAGTCTTTCTCGGTGCCGAGGAAATCGCCGGGCTTGAGCCGCTTGGCGAACAGCGCATCGCGCACCTCGGCGACCACTTGCGCCGACAACGAAGACGACCGGCCGGCGAACATGATCCGGGCGGTCAGATCGCCGGTTGCCGGCGGCAAAGATCGCGCTTCCGACCGGCTCATGGTTTGCCCGCAAGTTTCGATATTAAAGATAATATCTTTACTAGCTTTTGCTCAAAGTCAAGGGCTTGGAGCGGTGGGCGACACACCGGCGAGGGGCGGCTACTGGTCTAATCCGGAAATGGCCGGTTCAGACGGCTTGCGGCGGAAATTCGCGGCGCCAATGCTGCGCGATGTCCGCGCCGGTGGCGAACCAGACGCCGTCAAAGCCGCGCATATATTTGAGTAAATCGATGAGGCTCTTGCAGCGGCCGGGCCGTCCGATCAGCCGGTCGTGCAGGCCGATGGAGAGGAGCTTCGGTGAGCCATTCCGACCCTCCCGATAGAGCACGTCGAAGGCGTCGCGCATATAGGTGAAGAAGTCGTCGGCGGTGGAAAAGCCGCTGTTCTCGTTGAAGCGATTGTCATTGGCTTCGTAGGAATATGGAATGACGAGATGCGGCCGGCCGCCGACGTTCAGCCAATAGGGCAGTTCGTCGGCGAGCGAATCGCGGTCGTAGAGAAAGCCGCCTTCCTCGACCACAAGCCGCCGCGTATTGGGACCGGGCCGTCCCGTCATCCAGCCGGCCGGCCGCGTTCCGGTCAGCCTGGCCAGAATATCGACGGCGCGGGCGATGTGCTCCCGTTCGATATGCTCAGGCACCGCGCAGTAATCGATCCAGCGATAGCCGTGGCTGACGATTTCATGGCCGCGCGCAGCGCAGGCTTTCGCCAGATCGGGATTTTGCTCGAGCGCGCGGGCGACGCCGAGGATGCTCATCTTGATGTCGAACTCGGCAAAAACATCGAGCACGCGCCAGGCGCCGCGGCGGCTGCCGTATTCGAAAACCGATTCGACCAGCGGTACGCGTACGCCGCGCTGCGCCGGCACGCCGATGTCGTTGAGCATGCCTTCGGAGACTTCGTCGCCGTTGAATAACGTCGATTCGCCGCCGCCCTCGACATTGAGATTGAAGTTGACTGCAATGAGCGCGCCGCCCGGCCAGTTCGGATTGGGTGGCGTGGCGCCGTAGCCGACCAGATCGCGCGCGATCATCGGGTCGGGTTTTGCGTCGGACATTTCGATCTCACATCATTGGAGGGTGGGCATCGCCTTGGTCGCGCGCCCCCGCGGGGGCAAAATCGTACCGGCGCGATGCCCACGCCGCGGACGAAGAGCGGACGATTTTGCCCAACCCTACGAGGCGAGCGGGGCGGTGCACGCATCATAGCAATAGAACCAGTCGGTCTCGGTCGGGCCGCGCATCCAGGTATTGGCGATCGAAATGTCCTGCACCTTGGCCACGCGCGGAATGCGGGTGGCCTCGTAACAACGGAATGCCCGCGCCGGATCGTCGAACTTTTCCAGACAGCGGCTTAGGATCGCGGCGTCCTCGACCGCCATGGCGCCGCCCGCCGCCATGAACGGCCGCATCGGATGACAGGCGTCGCCGAGCAACGCGATACGCCCATCCGGCGCGCTCCAGCGGTCATCGCGCGCGCGATCGAAGATCGGCCACAGCGTCACAGTTTCGACCGCGTGGAGCACGCGCTGCAGATCGGCGTGAAAGCCGGCGAACGATTGCAGATAGCGCTCGCGAGTCGTCGGCACCGACGTCTCCTCGCTGTCCCAGCTTGCCGCCGGCACGACGCCGATAGCGTAGACTTCGTCGCGCCGCCCGGTGAGATAATAGGGCAGGCAGTGCCGATCGCTGCCCCACCATTTGGTGCAATCGGGAATCCAAAAGCCGTTGAGTCGTTCGGCCGGAAAAATCGCCCGGTAGGCCGTGGCGCCGACGAATTGCGGAGGCTCGGGACCGAGCAAAATTTCGCGCACTCGTGAGCGGATGCCGTCGGCGCCGATGACGACATCCGCCTCGCTCACGGCGCCATTGGCAAAGATCAGGCGCAGCGACCCGCTTTTGTCTTGCACGTCTGTCAATTGATGATCGAACGCAATCGTGCCAGGTGCGACGCCGCACTCCAGCACGGCGTGCAGGTCGCCGCGGTGGATGTGCACGTAGGGGCCGCCGTATCGCCGCTCGGCGACGGCGTCGAACATGAATTCGGCCACAACCTCGCCGCTGTCCCAGGCGCGGCTGACATAGCTCTGCGATTTGATGCCGGCAGAGATCAAGCCATCTTCCAGCCCCAGACGGCGCAGCACCTTGGTGACATTGGCGGACAGGATGATGCCGGCGCCGATGCGCGAGAAGGTCGGCGCCTGCTCGTAGACCTTTGCTGCAAAACCGGCGCGCTGCAGAAACCCCGCCGCGGTCAAGCCGCCCAGGCCGGCGCCGATAACGGCGATGCGGCTTTTTCGATTCATTAATGTGCGGGTTGCTTCGGCTCCTCGACGCGCAGGAAGCCCAACCGCTGCATCACCGGCTCGTCGGTCACGCGCAGCATCAACGCGTCCTCGCCGGCCTCGTGATGATGCGGCCGCCAAGCCGGAGCGGCGATCACGTCGCCGCGGCGCCATTCGAAGCGCTCACCGTCGATCATGGTCGTGCCGGTACCTTTGACGATCGCATAGATGTTATTGGTGGTGGCCTTATATGGCGCGGTGCGCACGCGCGGCGAAAGCCGCATCATGGAAAGCCCGATCGTGTTCATCGCCGGATTGCCGAGCTGCACCGCCGTGCCAAATGGGCCCGCCGGATCGGGCACGGCGGCGTCGAGACGCTTGAGCGTATCGCTTAACGGAAACACGAACGGCGAATCCTTGGTGGGCGGCGCACCGTTCGACATTTCTTCACCTTCCCCTTCGGCCGGCTCGAAGAACATCGGCTCAAGCAGCTGCACCAGCGGCACGTCCAAAAAGTCGAGCCAGTAGGCGTTGGCGCGGCTGTCGTTGCCGTGACCGTGGCTGGACCAGTTCGGGGTGAGCAGCACGTCGCCGGGGTCCATGGCGATCTTGACGCCGTCCACCTCGGTATATGTTCCGGGCTCGGAATCAAGAATGAGACGGAGCGCGTTTGGCGTGTGGCGATGCGCGCGCGCCCATTCGCCCGGCATGATCATCTGATAGGCGGCCACCAGCGTGCGCACCGTGCCGTAGCCGCTCTCCGCCGCCGGATTGAACAGGATGAGATTGCGCCGCTCCGCCAACTCTGTGTTGATCAGCCGGCCCGCGGCATCGAGCGCGCCGCGCGCCTGTTCATATCGCCAATGCGCCGGTGCGAATGTTTTTTTCGGCGACGGCCACAGCGACGGCGTTGCCTTGGCCCAGCCCGGGCCGATGCTGATCTGGCCGAGCTTGCCGTAGAGGTCTTCGAGCGTGCCAGATTGGGCGAGTTCTTCACGAGAAGGAATTTTGGTCATGACGGCGCCTCGGCAAAGCGGATGAGGTGAAACACTTGGGGTGAACACCCCGGTTCAAGCCATTCTAACGGCATTGTTCTGCCGCTGCCATGCAGCGACGCCGGGACCGCTCGCCGCGCCGCGCACAACGTCGATCAGGCGCAACGGATCGGCCGGCAAGCGGTCGTCGCGCCAAGCGACGTGGCCGTCGGGACGCACCAGCACGAATTTGCGTTCATAGACTGCGGCGATATGGGGCTCTGCCAGCGTCACGAACGCGAGTGGAAGGTTGCGCGCCCGCGCCGCGTCGATCAGCGGCGCGGCCTCCTCCGCCGCGGCGCCGAAGCCAAGCAGCGTGAACCCGCGGCCGAACAGGTCGAGGGTCGAGCGGCCGTTGGCGAGCCAGACGTGCGGGGCGCGGTGTCCCGGCCGCGCGGTCGGCATATACGATCCGGCCTCGTCGGGAGGGGCTTCGGATCCATCCGGCCAGCAGATCGGTGAGCCCTCGTAGCGGTAGCCGAGATGGACGCCGAGCGTGAACCACTCGCGGCGCATCATCTCCGCAAACTCACGTCCTACCTTTTCGCGGGTTGCGGCGCCTTGCGGCGTCGCTTCGGCGATATCGGGATGCGCGCCGACCGACAGCATGCGGCGCAGATTGCCGCTCGCCTCGGCGACATTGCGGGCGCCGACCGGCTGCCGCTCGCTCGTGTACGAATCGAGCAAACCCGCGCCGCCCCAGCCTTCGAGCACGGCGGCGAGCTTCCACGACAGATCGACCGCGTCGCCAATGCCGGTATTCATGCCGAAGCCGCCGGTCGGCGACATCGCATGAGCTGCGTCGCCGGTGATAAAACCGCTTCCGTACCGATAGGTCTCGGCCACCAGTTCGCGCCGCACCCACGGCAGCACGCTCAAAATCTCGAACTCGAAATCGCAGCCGACGGCGCGGCGGATCGCTGTCTCGATCTCCGCCGTGGTGTATTCGCGCTGTGCCGTACTGCCGATGAGGGAGAAGCGCCATTGGTCGCGGCCGTTGATCGCCACGATGGTCGCCCAGGTGCCTTCCGGGCCGATGAAGATATGACGATAGGCCTTGCCCTTGTCGTGCAGCGACAACAGGTGCGGGCAACGGAAGATGACGTTGGTTGTGTAGGTCAGCACCGGATTGCCGAGCATCCGGATGCCGAGCATCTCCCGGACCAGGCTGCGCGCGCCGTCGCAGCCGACGATGTAGCGCGCGGAAATTCGTTCCCAGGCGCCGGTTTCGACGTTCTCGACCTCGGCCGTCACGTTGTCGGGGTCTTGAGCAAACGAGAGGAGTCGCGTGCGGTAACGCATCGTAACGCTTTTTTGCGACGCCGCGAATTGGCGCAGGATCGGATCGAACATGTTCTGCGGACAGCGCTCGCGCCGCTGCGGGCTCTCCGGCGGCGGCGACGCTTGGCCGATGCCGGGGAAGCGCTCGCGGCCGAGCTCGTAGCCGGTGAGGCTGGTGAGATAGACGTTGTCCTGCGCGTAGTCGCGCGGGTAGGCAGAGTTTTCGACCGCGCCTACGAGGCCCCAGCGCCGGCAGAATTCCATGGTCCGGATGCCGACAAGGTCCATGCGTGGCTGATAGATCGAGCCGTCGGATTGCTCGATCAGCACGCAATCGACGCCGTGCCAGCCGAGATCGCCGGCCAGCGCCAATCCAACCGGGCCGCCGCCGACAATAAGTACGGGTACGATTTTCGCCTGCACGTTTGCGTACTCCGGCTTGTGTGGGATGATATGCGGGCCCCACAATTGAACGCCTAAGCCTATTTCGCTCCCTGCAAATTCCTGGTTTGATCGTTAGTCGAGCAGCAGCCACGCTATTCCATGGATACGGCGCAATCGAGCGAACCTGTACAGCCGATTGAAAGCTGGGTGCAGCTTTGCGACAGGTGGGAGACCTCCGGCAACTATCTGGGAGCCTGCGACGCTGCGCTCCTTGGTCTTGAACAACACCCTGAAGCGCGCGCGCTGCAATATCGGGCCGTCCTCAATCTCTCGCGAAGCGGTGCCAGCAAACACGCACGGCAGCTATGGCTGCAATATCGGCTGCAGCCGCAGCGCGACGATCCGTCATTCCGCGGCGGTCTCGAGGAAAATATCGCGGCGCTGGGTGCCCGGCTTGATCGCGAGGAAGCGCATCTGGGCGACGCCACGCAGCGTTCGACCGGACTGAAAAAAGCGGCACAACATTACGAGACCATCTATCGGCGCAACACAAGCCCCTTTCCAGGGATCAACGCCGCCGTCCTGCATGAGCTCAGCGGCAACTCTGTCCAGGCGCGCGAACTCGCCGCACACGTCGCAGCGGAATCTTCAAAGATAAACCCGAAGTCCCAAGAAGAAGCCTATCAGTTAGCGGCTGATCGCGCCGCTGCGAACCTGCTGCTTGGCGATCTGGATGCCGCCCGGGTGTGCATCGAGCATGCCGCCGCGTTGGCCGGCAACGTCATGGCAATCGCTTCGACGCGCAAGCAGCTCATCCAAATCTGCGACCGCAAAGGCATCGATCACGCGATTGTCTCAGCCCTGAGAAATCGCACTGTCATTCACTACACCGGCCATATGATTGCCGCTGAAGGGATGCCTGGACGCTTTCCGGCGCGCGCCGAAGCGCGGGTTGCCGAACGCATTCGTGCGGAACTGGCCAATCACGATGTCGGCTACGGCTACGGTTCGCTGGCTTGCGGCGCGGATACTTTGATTGTCGAATCGCTGCTCGACCGCGGCGGCGACGTCAACGTTGTTTTGCCGTTCGAAACCGAGAGCTTTCTAAAAGAATCCGTCGCCAATGGCGGCGCGCAATGGCCGGAACGTTTCCATCAGTGTCTGAGGCGGGTCGAGGTCATTCACGCAACCGAGGGCGAATATAATGGCGATGCCGAAGTGTTCGCTTACGCTTCTCGGCTTGCCATGGGTCTCGCTATTGTTCGCGCCCAGCAGCTTTGCTCTGAGGTTGTGCAACTGGCCGTTTGGGACGGGCAAGACACCAGGGAACGGGCCGGGACCTTCGTCGATATTCAGGTTTGGCGGCGCCACAATCTAAAAACCGTGACGATCGGCAGTGAGGGCAATCTGCCTGGCAATGTGCGGAGCGCCAAACCGCAACGGCGGGCCGCACACGCGCTGCCGCCGCGAAAAGTGCGCGCCATCATGTTCGGCGACTTTCATGGCTTCAGCCGACTGACCGACCGACAAATGCTGACCTTCTACCAACACGTGATGCATCGCGTCGCATTGATTCTCGACAAATATGCCAGCGAAATCATCACCAGGAACACCTGGGGTGATGGAATATTCCTGGTTTTCGGCGATCTCGGTGCGGCGGCGCGGTGTGCTCTGGAATTGCAGTCGGAACTGTCTCGCCTCGATTTGCGCGCGCTTGAACTGCCCGGAAGCCTCGGCTTGCGGCTGGGACTGGATGCTGGAGCAGTGTTCGAAATTCGCGACCCAATCCTCAAGTCGACGGCATTTACCGGGGGTCACGTCATGCGCACGGCTAGACTTGAACCGAGCACGCCGCCCGGAGAGGTGTACGTGACGGAGGCATTTGCTGCGCTCGTCACCTTGCTCGAACCACGCGATTTCACATGCGAGTACGTCGGCATGATGAAAACTCCCAAGAACTACGGTCGTCTGCGAACCTATCTGTTGCGGCGCCGTGCCAACGGCGGCTCGGCATGACGGGTTACGGTCTGTGCCATTCGATTTTCTGCGGGCGCAAAAGGAGTCAAGCGGCTTGGAACCGCCTCGATGCCGGTGAGGAGAAACAATGTCTTGGATAACTCTACTCGGCTATGCCGCGTCGGCGACCGTGCTTGCGACCTTCTGCATGAGCACGATGATTCCACTGCGCGTTGTCGCGCTTGCCAGCAACGTGCTATTCATGGCCTACGGTTATGCCGATCACCTTTATCCGGTGCTCTTGCTGCACGCGATCCTGTTGCCGGTGAACGCGCTGCGTTTGGTGCAATTCTATCGGCTGGTGCGCGAGATGCGCAAAACACCGCGCAAGGATCTCTCGATTCAGGCCCTACTGCCGTATATGACGCGACGAAAGCTCAACGCTGGGGAAGCGCTAGTGCGCAAAGGTGAGCGGGCGGATCGGCTTTATTACCTGATAGACGGCGAAATCGAGGTGATCGAGCTCAATAAGGTGCTGCATGCGGGCGCGATGGTCGGCGAGATTGGTGTGTTTGCGCCAAACCAACAACGTACGGCCACCATCATCTGCCGAACCGATTGCAACATGCTTGAATTGACCGAGAGCAAGGCGAAGCAACTCTATTTTCAGAATCGCTCGTTCGGATTTGCGGTGCTGCAACTCATCATCTCGCGTCTGGTCGAAGACAACAAGCGCTTGCTGCAGGCTGGGTCTCCCGACTTGGCGGACTTCGACATCGTCGTGAATAGTTCAGCTCCGGCCCGTTAACCGGACAATAAAACGGCAATCGCGATCCGAGTCAGTTGGCGGGTACCGTCAAGACGGTCCGGCCGGTCTTTCGGCGCTGGTTTATCAACATCGCAATCGCCAGCGGGGCGAGCCATACCAGGCGGCTTTGATAGCGGTCTGACGGATCGGAGAATACGCCGCAAATGACGGCGTTGGCCGCCAACGCGAGCAGAATGACATAACAAAGTGCGACGGCCTCCGGCGCAATCTTCAGCCAACGGCGCAATAGCAACGCAAGGCCAAGACCCACGATGGAAAGCATGGCCACAGGCCAATGCAGATCGTTCAGCGGCGCAACATCAAAAGTCTGGGCTTGCTGGCGGGCATGCATAAACTCTGCAAACAGATGCGGAAAATGGACGTAAAACATTTCGATCGTTGGCGCATTTTCGTCGTCGTCGACTTCGGTCTGGAAGGTCAAGAACTGCGTGATCGAGTCGAGAACAGCCGTCCGGGCTTGCATCACGGGATAGCGCTCAAGCGTCGCCCAGGTGATAGCCCGTTCCTCGGCGCCAAAGTCCTTCCAGCCGCCAAGTTTTTGGAACGGAGAGTCGGCGTCCCATAGCCAGGTGGTAGCGTCCTGCGGCAAGTCAGCCTTGAAGCTGCACAAACGCAGCGCAGCGTCCGGGCAGAGCCGGTCGAGATAGCGCGCAACGATGCCATCCTTGATCAGTCGGCCAAATAGAAAGCTGCTGCCGCCGGGCGTGAAGGTAAAGTTGCCGGTAATAGCGAGATTCGAGATCGGACAAAGCGCGATACCGGCAGCGACGCTCGCTGCTGCAAACCACATCTGCGGCTTCGCCAGTTCAGGCGGCATGAATCGCATCGACAGCCAGACCGCTACGATGATAGCGACGCACATGCCGGCGGCGGCCATGTGGCTTGCAATGGCGAAGGCGATCGTTGCCGCGAGCAGGAAGCCTTCCCACCGCGCGAGCCGGTCGAAGTGAAAGATCAAGAGATAAAGCGCCAGTACGGCCGCAGGAAATAAAATGTCGGGCATCAACTGGGCGGAAAAGAACGGCAGGCTGGTGCAGACAGTCAGCATCGCAACAATGCCGAGCGCAAGCCACGGCCGGCCGCCCAAACCGTGCGCGCGCATGGTCAGCACGATCAGCCAAACGATCAGGGCTGATTGGAGAACCACATTCGGCCAGAAGTAGAATGGGGCGCCGGCGTAGAGGAAAAGGCCATAGAGTGCGGAGCGGCCCATGACCAGCGTGCGTGAGGTCGGTCCGTCCAAGTAGCCGCCGGTGTCTGGAAAGATCAGCGGAAAGCCGTTCCACAACGCCGGCGCCAACAGCGCGAAAAGCATGGCCGTGCTTGCCGGAATCCAACCCAGAACATTGCCTTGAAAGACCTCGGCGGCGCCGACGCGCGCATAATGGATTGGAGCATCCGCCATCACCCGACCCCCACGCGCCCCTGAAATCGGGCAGAACGCTCCGGAAAAACCCCAGCATAGACCATAACAAAAATTCGGGAAAACAGTGGGATTATCGCATGTGATCTTCCTCTGCGCTGCGATCGGGTGGCGGCGAAAGTGGCCGCAGCGTCGAAGCGAAGACAAGGCGATGCGCCGGGTTGGGGGTGACATTCCATGAGTTGGCGGCAAAAGAGACGCCCCACCCGATGACGCGCCGCGAGAACGATTTTCCATGTTCACCTCTCGGCGCCGTCGTGACAGCATGGCCGGGTCGATTTGCTTCCAGGTTCAATAAGCATCATGCCGCGCACGAAATCCCCCGCAAAATTTTCTTGGGTCTCGCTGTCCGACGAGGAACTGCTCGAGGTCCGGCTCAAGGATCTTAGGCTGACGATCGAGGGCACCTGGCTTGAGGATTGCCTGCTCGCGCTGCACGATGAACTCGCGCAGGCCGGCATTCGCGTGCGGCCGCATGCTTGGATTTCAAGCGAGTGGTTCAGCCCGGAGAACACGCCGGGTATCGCCATCCCCTTCTATTTGGCGCATCCGCGGCTGATGCGGCTTGAGCGCAAGATGATCATCGACGTCGAAGGCGGCACCTGGCCCGAATGCATGGCCATTCTTCGCCATGAGGCCGGCCATGTCGTCCAGCACGCGTATGCGCTTTCGCGCCGCCGCGCCTGGCAGCGGCTGTTCGGTCCCACATCGCGGCGCTACCCACGCTACTACCGGCCCAATCCGGCGAGCCGACACTTCGTCCAGCATCTGCGCCTGTGGTACGCGCAAAGCCATCCGGACGAGGATTTTGCCGAGACGTTTGCGGTCTGGCTGCGGCCGCGCTCGAATTGGCGTACGCGCTATGCCGGATGGCCGGCGCTGAAGAAACTCGAATATGTCGACGAACTGATGGGCGAAATTTCGAGGCAGCGGCCGCTGCTGAAGGGCCGCGAGCGAGTCGATCCGCTCTCTAGCCTCACCGAGACGCTTGGCGAGCACTACAAGAAGAAGCAGGCGCTTTACGTATTCGATACGCCGAAGACCTACGATCGCGATCTGCACCGGTTGTTTTCTGCCGATCCGAAGCGCCGGCGGTCGGAAGCCGCATCCACCTTTCTGCGGCGCAATCGCTCCAAGGTGCGCAAGCTGGTTGCGAAATGGACCGGCGAATATCAGCTTACGCTCGATAGCGTACTCGACGACATGATTGCGCGCTGCCGCGAGCTTAATCTGCGTGCGGTCGGACCTGAACAAAAGCTTGTTATGGACTTCACCGTGCTGTTGACCGCCAAGACGATGCATGCACTCTTTGGTCCGTCGCGGCGAAGGTGGATCGCGCTATGAAAAAGCTGCGCGTCCTGGTGCTCGTCCATCCGGACCTGCTGCCCCCGGACTCGAGCAAGGGGTACAGCGAGCAGGAAATCAACGAGTGGAAGACTGAGTATGACGTCGTGCGCACGCTGCGGCGGGCCGGTCACGACGTGCGTCCGCTCGGTGTGCACGACGAACTAAAACCCATTCGCGAGCAGATCGACGGCTGGAGGCCGGACGTGGTGCTCACGCTGCTCGAGCAATTCCACGGCGAAGCCATCTATGACCAGAACGTCGCCAGCTATCTCGAGCTGACGCACGTGCCGTATACCGGCTGCAATCCACGCGGCCTGATGCTGGCGCGCGGCAAGGACCTGTCCAAGACGCTGGTGCACTCCCATCGCATTCCGGTGCCGGCATTTGCCGTCTTCCCGATGCGACGGAAGGTTCGCCGTCCGGCGCGGCTGGCGCTTCCGCTGATCGTCAAGAGCTTGAGCGAGGACGGTTCGTACGGCATTTCGCAGGCTTCCGTCGTCGACAGCGACGAGAAGCTCGCCGAACGTGTCGGCTTCATCCATGAACGCATCGGCACGCCGGCGATTGCCGAGCAATACATCGAGGGCCGCGAAATCTATGTCGGGGTAATCGGCAACGAGCGCCTGCGCGTGCTGCCGGTCTGGGAGCTGGAATTCGGCAACATGGCGCAAGGCGACTGGCCGATCGCCACGGAAAAGGCCAAGCACGATCCCGATTATCAGGAACGCCGCGGCATCCTGCATGGGCCGGCCAAGAATCTTGCGCCCGAACTCGTCGCCCGCATCCAACGGATCGCCAAGCGCATCTACCGGACGCTGGAGCTTGACGGCTATGCCCGCATCGACTTCCGCCTCGCCGGCAACGGCACGCCATATTTTCTCGAAGCCAATCCCAATCCGGAAATCGCCGAAAGCCAGGAGTTCGCCTCGGCGGCGCGGCACGACGGCATCAAATATCCCGACCTGTTACACCGCATTCTCGCTCTCGGCATGCAGCGGGCGGTCTCCACTCCCACGGAAGGCTGAGGCGACAACTGCGCGTGCTGCTTCACGCGCGCCCGCGCCGTTCATGCGGAACGCGCCGGATGCGCTCTCTGGCTTCGTGCTCGGCGCGATGACGCTCGCGCGTGGCCGTGCGTACTTTCTCGTGCCGGAGCCGCGTGCGCGCATACCTTGGTTCGATGACGCGCTGATGTTTTTTGCGCGTTGTGGCCGCAGTTTTTTGCGGCGCTTTCGATTTTTGCGGCTGCTCTGCTTGCGCTTGCTGTGTTTGCTGCTGCTCCAATTGCGCTTCTTGCAATTGCGCCTGTTCCAGTTCGGTGAAGGCCGGCATATCGCGGCAAGGAAAGCGCCGCACGACGTGCAGCTTGGCAGCATCCTGCGGCGCCTTCTGCCATTGCTCGACAGAACGGCCGGTCACGTCGATAACGTAACCGCGCGTCTCTCGCGGCAGCGGACGCCGGCGCTCCAGCCACTCGCTCACCCGCTTGGCGCCGGCATTGTAAGCGGCGGCGACGAAGCCGAGGTTGCCGAATTGATCGCGCAGCTCGCCCAAGAGCCGCGCTGAAGCCGCGAGCGCCGATAGCGGATCGAATGGATTCTCCAAGCCCGATGCGAGCGCCACCTTTGGCATGAATTGGGCGATGCCCAAAGCGCCCTTCGGACTCACGGCATCATTGCGCAGCCGGCTCTCTTGCCAGATCAGGTTGGCGAAAAAGGCAATCGGTAGGTCGTTGTCTTGCGCCGAACTGAGCAGCGCGTTGCAAAGATCGTCCACGGAAACTTGCGGCGCGGGATCGGGCTCGCTGAGGTTCGGCAATGGCGCCGACGCTGCATGTGAATCCGCGGCCGCGGCCGGCGGTTGCGCTGGGGGGACCGGTGGCGGCGTCGCATGCGGAGGAGGCGGTGCGGGAGTTTGTCCGCCGACTTCGGCCGCTGGCGGCGCTGCAATCGGCAGGCGGTCGCCTCTTGCCTGTGACGTTTCGATTTCCACCAAGGAGGCAAGCGACTTCCCGCCGCCGAGATGGAAAGTGCCGGGAAGCGGCGGCGAATGTTCAGGCTCCGGTGCCACCGTCGACAGACTGAGCAGCACGATCGCTGCGGCAAGAATCGCTCGCATCGGCTCCTCGCGAAGTCGTGCTCGCGCGGCGCCGGTGACGCTCGCGCGACGGTTTGCAGTGAGAGGGAACCCCTCGTTGGTAGGGGCTCTTGGCCGCTCAAGCGGGCGGGTTTTTGAGCGGAGTGTGTGTCATTCAAGATGAATTGCGGCTTGTTCCACACGTTGGAACAGGCCGAGGCAGCTTGCGCCGCCCGCCGCGAAGGCGGATAGTTGCGCACGCGACCAATTTCGGCCCACTGTGCGAACGGGGCGGCTTGCCGCGGTCGTTTTGCGAGAATGCCATGAATTACGACACCAAATTGCGAAAAGCCGGCAACAAAACCGCGCGCACCGAGGCACCGTTGCAATATCAGCCCGGCTTCGCCAATCATTTCGTCTCCGAGGCGGTGGCGGGCGCGCTGCCGGTCGGCCGCAATTCGCCGCAGCGCCCCCCGCACGGGCTTTATGCCGAACTGATCTCCGGCACTTCGTTCACGACCGCGCGTGCCGACAACCGCCGCACCTGGACCTATCGCATCCAGCCCTCGGTCGTGCACCGGCCCTATGCGCGCATCGACAATGGGCTGATCCGCAGCGCGCCATTCAACGAAGTGGACGCGACGCCGACGCAGTTGCGCTGGAGCCCGATTCCGATTCCAAAGATGCCGACCGACTTTATCGAAGGGATGGTAACGCTCGGCGGCAACGGCGACGTGGCGACGCAGCTCGGCATGGCGGTGCATATGTATGCCGCCAATCGCTCGATGACTGATCGCTACTTCTATAATGCCGACGGCGAAATGCTGATCGTGCCGCAGCAGGGACGCGGCCGCTTCGTCACCGAGCTTGGCGTCATCGAGGCCAATCCGGGCGAGATCGTCGTCATTCCGCGCGGCTTGCGGTTTCGCGCCGAACTGCCGGACGGGCCGTCGCGCGGCTATATCTGCGAGAATTACGGCGCGATGCTCCGGCTGCCCGAGCTTGGCCCGCTTGGTTCGAACGGGCTCGCCAATCCGCGCGATTTCCTGGCGCCCGTCGCCGCCTACGAGGACAACCGCTCGCCGAGCGCTCTGGTCGCGAAATTCCAGGGCAATCTATGGGCGGCGGAGATGGATCATTCGCCGCTCAACGTCGTTGCCTGGCACGGCAATTTTGCTCCCTACAAATACGATCTCGCCCGCTTCATGGTGATCGGCACGGTGAGTTTCGATCATCCCGATCCGTCGATCTACAGCGTGCTCACCGCGCCGTCGGATCTGCCTGGCTCGGCCAACATCGATTTCGTGATTTTCGCGCCGCGCTGGCTGGTCGGCGAGGATACCTTCCGCCCGCCTTGGTATCACCGCAACGTCATGACCGAATTCATGGGGCTCTTGCACGGCGTTTACGACGCCAAGGCCGAGGGCTTTTTGCCGGGTGGCGCCAGCCTGCACAATTGCATGACCGCGCACGGCCCCGACGCCGAAACCTGGGCGCGCGCGAGCCGCGCCGAGCTGAAACCGCACAAGATCGAAGATACCATGGCCTTCATGTTCGAAAGCCGCTTCGCCATGCGGCTCACGCGCTATGCGATCGAATCCTCCGAGCTGCAGCACGATTATTTCGAGGGCTGGCAAGGATTGGAGAGGCAATTTTCAGAAAGGTGAAGGTGCCGCAATCGCGCGTGCGGCGCGCTGTGGCGGCAGGGATGAAGATCGAGCTGGCCGGACTTGTCGGTCTGCTCTTGGGCGCCATTGTTGGTGACATCATCGGCATCGGGGTTGGCTTTCTCGCTTCCCGTTCCCGTCCGACTTAACCCGTTCGCCTCACTGACGTTCGTCGATGACGGAAGCGCGAACGTCGTGTTCGATCAAGCGCCAGATGTGATCGACGTAGTCGACGAATTCCGGCTTGCGTTTGACGTCGAGCTGGCGCGGCCGCGGCAACTTGATGCGCACGGTCTCCTGCAGCCGGCCGGGGCGGCGCGCCAGCACCAGAACGCGGTCGGCCAAGAACACCGCCTCATCGATCTGGTGTGTCACGAACAAAACAGTCTTGCGTCCCTGCTCCCAGATGCGAAGCAGCTCGCTCTGCATGATCTCGCGGGTCTGGGCGTCGAGCGCGGCAAACGGTTCGTCCATCAAAAGCACATCGGGATCGATCGCCAGCGCCCGCGCAAGGTTGACGCGCTGGCGCATGCCGCCGGAAAGCTGGCGGGGATAGTAGTGCTCGAAACCGCCAAGGCCGACGAGGTTGAGCAACTCAAGCGTACGCTGGCGTTCCTTGGCGCCGACGCGGCCGGCGACCTCCGGCCCGATCAACGCATTGGCGAGCACGGTACGCCACGGCAACAGGCTATCGTTCTGAAACACGAAGCCGCGGTTGCGGCCCGGTCCGTCGACGCGCTTGCCGTCGAGCAAGATCGTGCCCGATGTGGCCGGCTCGAGCCCGGCTACGATGCGCAACAACGTCGTCTTGCCGCAGCCGCTCGGTCCGACCACGCAGATGAACTCGCCGCGCTCGACTTCGACATCGATGCCGCACAGAGCCTCGAGTGCCCCGAACCGCTTACCCAGGCTGCTGATATCGAGCTTGCGGGCCACGCCACTCAGTCCTTGGTCCAGGGCACGAGCTTGGTTTCGAGCCAGGTGAAGGCGGCGGTCATGGCGATGCCGGCGACGGCCAGCACAACGACGGCGGCGAACAGCTCCGGCATGTTGAAAGAATCCGCCGACGCGCTGATCAGTTCGCCGAGCCCGGCGCGTGCGCCGAACAGCTCGGCGACCACGACTCCGATCAGGCCGCGGCCGATGCCGAGCTTAAGGCCGGCGAGGATGAACGGTAACGCCGAGGGCAGCGACACCTTGACGAAGATCTGGCGCCGGTTGGCGCCAAAACTCCTCAACATCTCGATCAGCCGGTCGCTCGTGTGGCGCAGTCCGGCCTCGGTGTTGATCGTGACCGGAAACAGCACGAGCGTTATGACCACCAAAACCTTCGACCAGATGCCGATGCCGAGCCAGAGAATGAACAGCGGCGCCAGCGCAATCGTCGGAGTGGCGTAGAGTCCGGAAATCCACGGCTGCAGCGCCTGCCGGAAGGTCGGGCTGTTGGCCATGCCGAAGCCGAGGCCGATGCCGATAACGCTTGCGATCGCATAGCCAATCGCGAATTCGGCGGAGCTTACCGCGACGTGCCGGCCCATCTCGCCGGACAGCGTCAGCCGGTAGATCGCGCGGAGAATTTCCGATGGCGCCGCCAGCAGCAGCGCGTTGGCGATGAGATATCGGCTGACCACCTCCCACAGCACCAGCCCGCCGATCACCGACAGCGTGCCGGCGAGATAATTGCGGCGCACCGCGCCCCACATCGTGGCCGGCTCCGCTCAGTCGCTCAACTGCGCCACGCCGGGCAACACGAAGCGTTCGACGTCGGTCGACCCGTGCAAATCACCGAGCTGTTTGAGCGCCGCGAGCAGCGCGCCCATCTTGGTCCTGGAAATTTGCCCGGACGGCTCGAAGAAGGGCTTGGACATCAAGAAGTCGTAGGTCTTCGCGATAACCTCCGGCGGCAGCTTGCTCGCCTCGACCATCAAGTTGATCGACTCCTGGCGGTTTTTCGGATCGAGGAACCAAGCGACGCTCTTGTTGTGCGCGGCAAGGAAGCGCCGCATCACGTCCGGGTTCTTCGCCGCCCAGTTCGTGTTCACCGCGGCGCCGGTAAACGGCAAATCACTGGCGTAGTCGGCCACCAGCCCGAGATTGCTGTAGCCCGCCTCTTCGGCCCTGAAGCTGAACGGCGGTAACAGGATGGTGGCGTCGATAGCGCCGGTCAGCAGCGCGTTGAAGCGGGCGGCGGTCGCGCCGGCGTAGACGTAATCGACGCTACTCGGATTGACATGGTGCGGGACCAGCATGCGCTCGACGTAAATCCTGGTAATGCCTCTCGGGGCATCGATCATCACCGTCTTGCCCTTGAGGTCCTCGATCTTTTTGTACTGGGGTTTGGCGTCGATCTCATAGGGCGGCAGCTGAATCTCCAGGCGCACCAGCCTGATCGCCGCGCCCCTGTCGATGGCGTAGATTGGGTCCACGAGGCCGGCCGAAACGGTCACGTCGAGCGATCCCGCCGCGAGCTGTTGCAGCACCGCGCTGCTCGACGGGGTATGGATCAAGTCGAGTTTCAGGTGTTCGGCGGCGTAGTAGCCCTTCTTCAAGCCGATGATGAGCGGCCAGTGTGTCATGCTGATCGCGCCGACCAGCCCGACTTCAACGTTGTCTTGCGCACGCGCGGCGGGCGCGAGCAGAAGCCCCACGGCGACAAGCAGCGCTTCAACGGCCTTGGCACGGCTTATCATGACTCCCTCCCGTTTAGCGGCTTTTCTTGGCGGGTTTCTTTTTAACGGAAGCGCCGGTGGCTTGCTGCGCGCGATAGTGTCGCGCGATTTCGCACCCGGTCGCTTTCCAGACCTTCTTGCGCTTGTTGATGTAGCGCAACGCCTTGTCGAGCGCGCCGATGCAGTGCGGAACGCCGATCAGATAGGGATGCAGCGCGATCGCCATGACACGGCCGGATTCGGCGCCCTCGCGATAGAGCACGTCGAACTGGTCGCAGATCATCTGGCAGAACCCGGCGGCCGGCAATAAACGCCGCTCGATGGCCGCCTTGTCGTTGAGCTGCATGGTGTAGGGCATGGCGACGATCGAGCGGCCGGCGTCGAGAGTCATCACATAGGGCTGATCGTCGTTGCACCAGTCGCCTTGGTATTCGACGCCTTCGGCGGCCAAGAGGTCGAGCGTGTCCCAGGTCTGCTGCAAGCCGGATGACAACCATCCGGCCGGACGCCGGCCGGTCGCCTTGCCGATGGTATCGAGAGTGCGACGGATGATATTGGCCTCCTCGCCGGGCGCGGCCTCGTTGAGGCGGCGCGTGTTGCTCTCGTTGTGGCCCATCCATTCCCAGCCGCGCTTCTCGCCTTCGGCAATGATCTGCGGATGCTCGGCGCACACGTTGCTGTTGAGCGCCACCGTGGCGCGGATGTCGTAGCGATCGAGCGTTTCCATGATGCGAAATACGCCGACGCGATTGCCGTAATCCCGCTCCGACCACATCACGACGTCGGGGATCTTGCCGCCGCCGCCATAGCCGCCCGGCCGCTCCAGCAGCGAGAAATATTCGATGTTGGGGATGACCCAGAGCGCGACATGCGCCCCGTTCGGCCATTCGATGCGCGGGCGATCGATGACCGGCGAATAGGGGAACGGACCGTAGGAGCGCGGCTTCATTTCAACCTGCCTTCGTGGAGAACCCAGCATGACAGAGTGCCGCGCCGCAGGATAGCTTGTCAGTCCGCCGACTATATCGACCGGCGGCGGTTGGCGCTGCAACAAAAGGGAGAATGCCTTGAGGCGGCGATGTGCGAAACGCAATTAAGCAGCATCGGCAAGCGAACAGGCCTGCTGGTCCGCAAACCTTAAACGGATAAACCCCGCGCGTTTGCTTCGCGGCCAACAGCAAAGAGACACTGCGATCGCAATGTCTTACTGCGGCTGCAGCGCGGCGGCGGGTGCGGCGTGGGCGGATTGTTCGCCGACAATCGCCGGCGCGGAATGCAGGGCCGCGAGCGGATCGACGAGACCGGCGCCGAACTGCGGATTGGTGCCGGCGGCGCCGAGGTGCTTGGCGGTGGCCACCAGAATGGCGCGGATGTCCTCCGGCTTGCGCGCCGGGTCCTGCGCGATCAGCAAGGCCGCAACGCCGCTGACGTTGGCGCTCGCCACCGACGTGCCGGTCGTGAGCTGCACGCCGCCATTGGGCGCGGGCACCAAAACATTCACGCCCGGCGCCGCAACCGAGACATACGAGCCCTGGTTGGCGCCGCTGAACAGCCGGTCCTGCTGGTCGGTCGCGGTCACGGCCATGACGTTCGGATCGGCGCCCGGATAGAGCGGCGGCGATGTCGGTCCGGCATTGCCGGCGGCGGCGACGACCAGGATGCCCTTCTCGCGGGCGATCTGCAGTTCCTGGGCGAGCGCCGGATCCTGCGGGCCGGCAAAGCTCATGTTGATGATCTTGGCGCCGTGCTCGATCGCGTAATCGACGCCGCGGATAATATTGGCCGACGTCGCTTCCGGCGTTCCGGCGCCGCCAAAGGCGCAGATCGCCATGATCTTGGCATCGGGGGCGACGCCCAACAGCCCGACATGGGAAGCGATCGCGCCGGCCATGCCGGTGCCATGGGCATCCGCCGGCGCGTCCGCGCCGCAGCCGGCGTCGTAACTGTCCACGATTCTGCCGGCCAGATCGGGCTGGTTGGGATCGACGCGCGAATCAATCAAGGCAACGACGACATCGTTACCCTCGCTGATCCGGTGCACAGCGGTAAGCTGCAGCATTTGCACGACATATTGCGCCGGATCGCCGACATCGGCGCCGCCGCGGTCCGCCGTGAGGGTGTAAGTATAGTTGGGTTGTGCCGCGACGTTCAGTCCGGCGCCATCGATCTGGCTGATCAGGCCGGCAACCGGCTGTCCGTTGTCGATGCGAAACGTATAGACGGTGCGGCGAAGCACGCCGATTGTTTGCTGCGCCACGACGGTGAGGCCGAAACGCCGGGCGACGGCGGTAATCTGCTCGGGCGTATTGCCCTCGCCAAACTGCAACACGATTTGCCGCGAACGGAAGCGCGTTTCCCCGATCGGCGGCAGGCCGGAGCCGGGCGGCAGCGGCATCACGCGCATGTCGATCAGACGCATGCCGGGCGGCGCGCCGTTGCCGCCTCTGCCGCGGTTGGCGAGGCTGCCTACGAAGCGGTTGCGGTTGCCGAAGCCGTTCCGGTTGCCGAAGGCGTTGCGATTGCCGAAACCGTTGCGGTAGCCGAAGCCATTACCGTAGCCGAAACGGCCTCGGTAACCGAAGGCATTGCGGTTGGCGAGGAACTGAGCGGGCCGTGTCTGCGCGCCGGGCAATGCTGTGAGACGGCGATCCGCGCCGGCGGGGCCGGTTGCCCGGCCGAGCGATGCTGGCCGCTGCGGCACGGGACGCCGCGCCAGGGCTGGCATACGGGGCGCAAAACGCGGCCGTTGGATCACGCGCTTGGCCGGCGGCTTGCCATGCTTTTGTTCTGCGCCCGCGCTGTGGCCAGCAACAATCGCGACGCCGAGCACCGTGGCGGCAAGCAATCCGGCTGTCTTCCACGCTGGAATTCGCACGGCTTTTCCGAACGCCAAAAATCGAGCCTATGCTATCACTTAGAATGCGGCCAAATCGAGATTTATAGAGCGGTTTTGGTGGCTGCTCGGCCGCGCCGGCAACAACGAAAGTAGCGGGCGTGATTGGGAAATCTGCGCACCTTCGGTCGCATCGTCATATCTGAATGCTTGGCCGGGCTCGTCAAAGGGCGGTGCAGGAGTCGCCGAGAGGCTTTCCTTGTATTTCAGGACTTTGCTACATTTCTTTGAACGCCGATATCGGAGAGGTCGCATCATGCTGAAATCGATATTGGTGCCGGTGGGCGCCGTCACACTGATCGTCACGGCAGGCCTTGTGCCGCAAATCCATGGCCATGCGGCGCCGGCGCAATCTGCGCCGCTCTACGTCAACGCCGTCGATTTCGATGTCAACCCGGACCATTACACCGAATTCATGACTGCGGCCGTGGAGGACGGTGCGGATTCCATAAAAGAAGCGGGCGTCCGCGAGTTCGACGTCATGGTCTCGCAAAACGACCCAAATCACGTTTTCATCTTCGAGGCCTTCGATAATGCCGCGGCCTGGGACGCCCATCAGAAGTCCGCCCGCTATGCGAAGTTCATCACAACCACAATGACGATGGTCAAAAAATATGACTTCAGAAGCTTTTCTTCGATAGCGATGCACACGAACAATACGGCGATATCGGGCCCTTTTTTCATCGCCGCCGACTATCTCGATATTACTCCGGCGAACATCGACAAGTTTTTGGACGCGGCCAAGGGCAACGCTGCGGCATCTGTGAAGGATCCCGGATGCCGCGAGTTCAATATTGCGGTTTCGCAGCAGCACCCAAATCAAGTGTTGTTTTTCGAGGTCTACTACAACGCCGCGGCCTTCGCCGCGTATCAATCAACCGATCACTTCAAGAAATTTCAGGCAACGACCGCCGGCATGATTGTCAAACGTGACGACAAAAAACTCTGGGCGAAGGCCATGAATTTGAAGGGGATGTAGTGTTCGGCTATTCGTGTCGGTGCGCGGCACGGTGTTTCGCAAGCTCGGCATCGCCGGCCACACGCAAATAGCCCGCATTGAGCAGCGCGAAATCCGCGATCGTCGCGGCCCGGCGGGCCGCGAATTTCGCTTTTCTTCCAATCCGGACCGCCTTCGGTGCCCTATGCGCCGAGCTCGCCAACGAAAAGCGCGGATTTGCCCTGCGCAGGCACCTTGGAAAGGATGCCGATTCGCTGGCAGGCGTTGAGGAATTGCCACTGCGCATCGACGGCCTTGCGGCTCCAGGCGGGCATGAAGATTTTCTTCGCCGCGAGCCATTGTTTGTATTCGGCAACGTCCGATGATTTCGTCACTGCGGCCATTGCCCCGTACTTTTTGACCGCAGCATCAAGGTTGTCGGGGTGTCGCAGCCACCGGAACGACTCCATGACCGCGGCGGCGAAGTCTCTTGCCCGCGTTCGATCCTCTTCGACCCAGCTTCTCCAGGCGACCAGCGGCGAAGCCCATACGATGGGGTAGCCGGTTTTCTGCTTCCAATACGCATTGGGGG
>JASHRW010000207.1 GCA_030037065.1 Xanthobacteraceae bacterium | reverse complement strand
CGGCTCGGCCTCGGCAATGAGCGGGCCGTGCGCGCGGCCGCGGCCGACATTTTGCGCCAAGCTCGCGCCGCCAAGCCCGACGCGCGTATCAGCGGCGTCACCGTCTTCCCGATGATCGTCCGCCCCAAGGCGCGCGAGCTTATTGCCGGCGTCGCCGACGATCCTACGTTCGGTCCGGTCATCGTCTTCGGCCAGGGCGGAACGGCCGTGGAAGTCATCAGCGACAAGGCGCTGGCTCTCCCGCCGCTCGATCTGGAACTGGCCCGCGGGCTGATTGCCCGCACGCGGGTTTCGCGCATTCTCAAGGCCTACCGCAACGTACCTGCGGCCGACGAGCGTGCCATCGAGCTTTTGCTGGTGAAGCTCGCGCAGCTTGCGGCGGATTTTCCGGAAATTCGCGAGATCGACCTCAACCCGGTTCTCGCCGACGAGACCGGCGTGATCGCCGTCGATGCCCGCGTGTCGGTTGCACCGGTCAAACGGCCGGCGCACGCGCCGTCCGGCCACCCGCGATTCGCCATTAGGCCCTACCCTAAGGAGTGGGAGCGGGACCTCAAATTGAGCGACGGCACGGCCGTGCACGTTCGTCCGGTGCGGCCGGAAGACGAGACCTTGTTCCAGATGTTCTTTGCTGGCGTGACGCAGGAGGACCTGAGGCTGCGCTTCTTCGCCCCGCTCAAGGAGTTCAGCCACACGTTCATCGTGCGGCTGACGCAAATCGACTACGCCCGCGCCATGGCGTTCATAGCCATCGACGAGGCGAGCGGCCGGATGCTCGGCGGCGCCCGCCTGCACGCCAATTCCGATTACGATAGGGGCGAATACGCTATCTTGGTGCGGTCCGATCTCAAGGGCCGCGGCCTCGGCTGGCTGCTGATGCAATTGCTGATCGAGTACGCCCGCGCCGAAGGCATTCGTGCCATCGAAGGCCAAGTGCTGTCGGAAAACGTCACGATGCTTAATATGTGCAGAGAACTCGGCTTCGAAATCTCTTACGATCCCGACGATCCGTCTGTATGCGACGCCAAGCTTTCGCTCTCCTGACGCGCAGTGGGCTGCGCGTTCAGGGCGCAATTGCGCGCGGCCGGATGATCATTATCCTGCGTCGCCTTGGCGCGCTTCATCTTCCGACGAGGGAAACGCCATTCCGGACATCGGCTCGATCCAGACCAGATGATCGTGCACGGCTTTGACGCCGGCGACGTTCTCGACCGTGACAATGCAGGCTTGGCGTTCGCGTTCGTCCATGATCGTACCCCAGACCTCGGCAACGCCGTTCTTGACCACGACGTTCACGGCAAACGCCCAGCGCTGTTTGGCGAGAGCCGCCAGGATGCGGTCGCGGATCGCCGCATCGTCGCCACTTGCGGCCGGTGCCTCGCGAGCGAGGCTGGCGAGCGCGTGCATCAGATTGGCGCGGCTGACGATGCCGATCAATTGCCCGTTGCGTGTCACTGGAAGCCGCTTGATACGGCGGCGTTCCATCAGCTTGACGACCGTGTCCAGCGAATCGTCTTCGGTCACAGTCGATGGATTGGGGGTCATGACCTCAGCGACCTTCCGTCCTGAGGTGCGGACGTATTCGTCGGCGAGGCGTCCGGGGCCAAGCAAAAATTCGAGCCATTTCGGTCGTTGCCGGGTCGTGCCGATCTCGCCGCGGCGGAGAAAATCTCCCTCGGTAACGATACCGACCAGTGCGCCGCTCGCATCGACGACCGGCAATCCGCTGATCCGGTTCTGCAGCATCAGCCGCACGGCGGTCAGAATCGATTCTTCGGTTTTCACGGAAATGACATTCCGTGTCATCACGTCCCGGACTTGCATGTCGCCCTCTCTCGTCGTTCCAACTCGCGCCTCCGATCGAAGGCCATCAGCCGTTCAGCCGACTCAGCGCGGAACGATTGCGCAGCACGATACGTCGCGAGGTCGGCACTTCGATCGTCGCGGCGTTTTCCAGCGACGTGAGCGTCCGCGAAACGGTCTCGATCGTCAAGCCGAGATAATCGGCAATGTCCTGACGCGACATTGGCAGTTCGATCGAATTGCCGGGGGGCGAACGCCCGGCCATTTCCAGGAGAAAGCTGGCGACGCGCTCCTGTGCGCTCTTGATGAGTAGGAGGATGCGTTCCTGCGCGCGCTGTAGTTCACGCGCGGTGAGCGCGTGAAGCTCGCGGCCGATTACGGCGTCGCGGCTGGCCAGAGCGGTGAGCGCGCTGCGCTTGATCACCAGCACTCTGGCGTCGGTGATGGCCTCGGCCGAGAGAGTATGCACGTCGGCGAATTCGAGGCCGAAAACATCGCCGGGCAAACAGAAATCGCCGATCTGACGGCGGCCATCGCCGAGTATCTTATAGGTGCGCACGCTGCCGCTGATCATCTTGTAGAGAAAATCGGCCGGCTCGTTTTCACCGAAAATTTCCGCGTTACGCGGAAATGACATCGTCGGTCCCATGAGCTGCATCTGCTGTGCCAGCGAATCGGCTTCGGCGGCGTGATCGAGTGCATGCTGCGGCGGGATCGCGACTTTGCCCGCCAACATCGTCGGGCGGCGGATTGCATCGGTACGGATTGCGGTCTGGGTGAGCATGGCTCTTTACCTCCAGGAGATTCGGGAGGTATGGGTAACCGACGTGCGATAGGCAGAAAATTCAGATGTTGCCCCTAAGGATTTTCCCGGAGGGCGAGCGATTTCATGGGTCTCGCCGAGGGCCCGAAGAGGCCGAAATCGCTCGATAAATTCGATTTCGCCATGGACGAAGCCAGTCTCAATCCGAAAGTTTCGGCGCCGGAATGGGGAGCGCACGCACGCACGGTATATGGGATTCTCGGTCCTTACGGCATCGCCCTGGCGGCTGTCGCGCTGGCGTTGGCTGTGCATTTGGCACTCGATCCGGTCATCGCGGGTCAGGCTACTTATTTGTTCTTCGTACCGCCTGTCCTCATTGCATCGGCGTTTGGCGGCATTTGGCCGGGGACATTTGCCACGCTGCTCGGCTTGGCGATCGGCCTGTTTTTTGTCGCCGACGTGCGCTCACCGTCGCCTGTTGACGTCGTCAATTCGATGGCTTTCGCCCTGGTAGGCTTTGGCGCTTCATGGCGGGGCGAATTGCTGCACCGCGCACGCGTGGCTGCGACGGTAAGCGCTGACGCGGCACGTGCGCGCGAAGCGCATGTTCAATCGATTCTGGACACCGTTCCCGAAGCTATGGTCGTGATTGACGAGCGCGGCGCCATCCAATCGTTCAGTTCGACGGCAGAACGGCTGTTCAGCTATCGCGCCGCGGAGGTGATCGGACAAAACGTAAAAATGTTGATGCCGGCACCATATCGAGAAGAGCATGACGGTTATCTTCGGCGCTATATGCGCACCGGCGAACGGCGCATCATCGGCATCGGCCGCGTCGTCGTCGGCCAGCGCAAGGACGGTTCGACCTTTCCAATGGAGCTTTCAGTCGGTGAAATGCATAGCGGCGCGCAGCATTTCTTCACCGGCTTCATCCGCGACCTCACCGAACACCAGCAAACCGAGGCACGGCTGCAGGAGTTGCAAGCCGAACTGGTTCACGTTTCGCGGCTGACGGCCATGGGCGAGATGGCATCGGCGCTGGCGCATGAGCTTAACCAGCCGCTGTCGGCGATTGCCAATTACATGAAAGGCTCGCGGCGGCTTCTGGAGAACAACGCAGACGCGCACGCCGATCAGGTGCGCGATGCCATGGATAAGGCGGCCGATCAGGCGATCCGCGCCGGCCAGATTATCCGCCGTCTGCGCGATTTCGTCGCCCGCGGCGAGAGCGAGCGCCGGGTCGAAGACGTCAAAAAGCTGGTCGAAGAGGCAAGCGCACTGGCCTTGGTCGGCGCCAAGGACAAGGGTGTGCGCGTGCGCTTCGAATTCGCGCCGAGCGTTACTTTCGTGCTCGCCGACAAGGTGCAGATTCAGCAGGTTTTGCTCAATCTCATTCGCAACGCGATCGAGGCAATGGAGGGGCGAGGCCGGCGCGAGCTCGTGGTCTCCACCGCGCCAGCGGCGGACAATTTGGTCGAGATCAGCGTCGCCGATACCGGCTCCGGAATCGCGCCGGAGGTTGGCGGACAGCTGTTCCAACCGTTCGTTACAACGAAAGTCCATGGCATGGGCGTCGGCTTGTCGATTTCGCGTACGATCATCGAGGCGCATGGCGGCTCCATCGCGCCACGCCCGAACAGCGGCGGAGGAACGGTGTTCTCCTTTACCTTGCCGGCCGTTGCCAAGGAGGAGGTCGGCGATGCCGGCTGACAAGGCCATCGTCCATGTGATCGACGACGACGAGGCGAGCCGCCAGTCGTTGGCGTTCCTGTTGCAGAGCGCGCAAATCGAGGTGCGGACCTACGCATCCGCCGCAGTCTTCCTCGACATCGTTCCCCAGGTCGGCTTTGGCTGCGTCATTACCGACGTGCGCATGCCCGGCATGAGCGGCATCGACCTGCTGAGACGGCTGAAAGAACTCAATGTCGATGTGCCGGTGATCGTCATTACCGGCCACGGCGATGTTCCGCTTGCGGTGGAGGCGATGAAGATCGGGGCCGCGGATTTTCTGGAAAAGCCGTTCGATGACGAGGTGCTGCTCGCCAGCCTGCGTTCGGCGTTACGGCAAGGCGAAGGAGAGAAAAGGCGCCACACCCAACGCGCTGAGATCGACGCGCGTGTGGCGGCGCTGTCGAAGCGCGAACACGACGTGCTGACTGGATTGGTCGCTGGCCGCGCCAACAAGCAGATCGCCTACGACCTCGGCATCAGTCCGCGCACAGTGGAAATCTACCGGGCCAACCTCATGAATAAGATGCAGGCAGGAAGCCTCTCCGAACTGGTACGTATGGCGCTGATCGCGGGGATGCTGGGGAGCGACTGAAGCAGACGCCGGTCCCGCTAACGCGGCTGCGCTGAGGCGGCTTCCCCGACGTGGCCGTCGGCGAATTTGAACTCGTGTATCTCCGCGCAGATCACACAGCGCAGTCGGATTGTCGCCATTTGCGGCATAGTCTCAAGATCCGCCACCTCGGCGCGGAACCCGCTGTCAAATTCCTTCTGGGTTTTCGGGCACCTGAATATCACGGGACCCATGCTGCCGCCCGCCTCAACCGGAGAGTTTGCATCTTCGGTCCTCTCCGCGCTAGCGCATTGATACGAATCAATAAAAAGCACTTTTGGCCACAACTGTAAATAGCGGAGGACTAGTTACACGAGCAATTTTGCACATTCGCATGACTTGGGGCAAATCAATGCCCCAGTTTCGATGATTAGGGCCCATCGCCAGACGCACCGCGAAAGGCGCAAAGGCCGGGTCATGATGCCGCAAGAGGTACCGAAATCACAGCCGCCCGTCACGGTGCTTGTCGACGACGATCCAGCGGCCTTCGCTTCGCGACCGGCTTCCGCCCGGCAAGTTTCGCGGTCGACCGATGCCGGGCGCCGACAAAATAACCATGGATCTCATCGCATGCCTTGAGCGTCAGGAACGCGAGCTGCTCCTTGGTTCGGTCGGCGATCAGACGCCGAGATAGCGGTGCTGCACGTCGCTCGCGGTGGCTAAATCCGCCGAGCTGCCATTCCATACCACGCGGCCGCGTTCGATGATGGTGTGCCGGTCGGCAATGCGGGTGAGCGCGTCGACATTCTTGTCGATGATCAGGATGGATTGACCGGCGGCGCGCAAGCGCTCCAGGCAGCGCCAGATCTCGTGGCGAATGAGCGGCGCGAGACCCTCGGTCGCTTCATCCAAAATAAGCAGACGCGGGTTGGTCATCAGCGCGCGCCCGATGGCGAGCATCTGCTGCTCGCCGCCGGAAAGGAGGTTCGCCATGCTGCCGATGCGCTCCGCGAGCCGCGGAAATAATTCGAGGATTTTCTCCAGCGTCCATGGATCGGGTGCGTTGCGGCGATTGGCTGCGGTAGCGACGAGATTTTCCCGCGCCGTGAGATTGGGAAAGACCTGACGACTCTCGGGAACGAGACCGATGCCGAGCTTGGCCACGCGGTAGGGTGGCAGATCGCGAATCTCTTCGCCGGCAAAGCGGATCGAGCCCGCGCTCGCCTGCGTCAAGCCCATGATCGAGCGCACCGTTGTGGTCTTGCCCATGCCGTTTCTGCCCAACAGCGAGACCATTTCGCCTGGCCGTATGTTCAGCGAGACGCCGAACAGCACCCGGCTCAAGCCGTAGCTCGTCTCGATGGCGGATACTTCGAGCAAATTGCCGATGTTTTTTTGCTCAGCCATTTCTTCTCAACTCTGTGGCTCGCGCTTCCTGCTCGCCCAGATACGCCTCGCGAACGACGGGATCGGCTCGGATCGCCGCCGGTTCGCCGTTGGCGATGACGCGGCCATAGACCAGGACGGTGACCCGGTCCGCCAGCGCGAACACTGCCTCCATGTCGTGCTCGATCAAAAGAATGGTTACGCCGCCCTTGAGCTTGCGCAGCATCGTCACCATGCGAGCGGATTCTTCCGGCCCCATGCCGGCCATGGGCTCGTCGAGCAGGAGAAGCTGCGGCTGCGTCGCCAGCGCCATCGCGATTTCGAGCTGCCGCTGCTCGCCGTGACTGAGCTTGTCGACCCGCACGCTTGCACGCGCCGCCAAGCCGACTCCGGCGAGCGCGGTGCGTGCCGGCTCGCGCAGGGCACGATCGCGCCGCGCATTCTTCCATAATCGGAACGAATGACCGGAATGCGCCTGTACGGCGAGCGCGACATTGTCAAGCGCGGTGAAGTCGGGAAACAGCGAGGTGATCTGGAACGAACGCGCGACTCCGAGCCGGCTGCGGCGATGAACCGGAATCCGGGTAATGTCGCGCCCGTCGAAGCGGATGTGCCCGCCTTGCGGGGAAATCTCTCCGGCAAGCAGCCCGATCAGCGTGGTCTTTCCAGCGCCGTTTGGGCCGATGACGGCGTGGAATTCGCCGCGGGGAACGGCGAGCGCCACTGCGTCCGCGGCCACGACGCCGCCGAAACGCTTGCTCAACCCCTCGACGTGCAGCAGTGGTTCAGTCACGGCCAGCTCCAGCAAATAGCCCTTCGATTCCGCCGCGCAGATAGATTGCTGCCAGAAGCAGGACAGGGCCGATTACGAGGCCGGAATATTCGGTGACGCGCGACAGCGCCTCCTCGAGCGCAAGATAGAGCACCGCGCCGATCACCGGTCCGAACCACGAACCCAAGCCGCCCAGGATCACCATCACCATCAGGTCGCCCGACCGCGTCCAATACATGATCGCCGGACTGATGAAGTTGGTGTGATTGGCGAGCAGCGCGCCGGCAAGCCCGCACAGCACGCCGGCTATAACGAAGGCCGCGAGCTTATAGCGGAATGTCGGAAAGCCGATCGCCCGCATGCGCCGCTCATTGGAGCGCGCGCCCTGCAGCGCCAAGCCGAAACGCGAATTGACCAGCCGCGACACCAGATAGACGCTTGCCAGCAGCAGCGCGAAGCACAAATAGTAGAACAGCGTGTTGTTATTGAGATCGACGAGGCCGCCGAACGTGCTGCGCTGGCCGATGGTGAGCCCATCGTCGCCGCCGTAGCGATCGAGGCCTTGCGCCACGTAATAGACCATTTGCGCAAACGCGAGCGTAATCATGATGAAATAGACGCCGCGGGTGCGCAGACTCAATGCCCCGACCACGAGCGCGAACAGTGCCGATACGCCGACGGCCACCGACCATTGCACGAAGCCCGAGGCAAAGCCCTCCTTCCACAAAATGCCGACCGCGTAGCCGCCGATGCCCAGATAGGCGGCGTGGCCGAAGCTCGCCATGCCGCCATAGCCCATGATCAGGTTCAGGCTCACCGCGGCAATCGCCATGATCAGCACGCGGGTGAACAGCGTCAGCGCGAACGGATCGCCGGTAAACGCCGCATAGATCGGGACTAAAGCCAGGACCACCAGCAGCGTAACTGTCAAAACCGTACGCGGGGCGAGGCAGGAAGGCGCAATCGCCTTGCCGAACAGTGCGGGCGCCGCTTTCATCTGCGCGCCGCCGGGAACAGACCTTCCGGCCGGATGACGAGCACCGCGGCCATCAGCATGTAGATCGACATCGACGACAGCGCCGGCGCAAGGGTCAGCGCCGCGTCGGTGCTCAATACCGCGTGCAGGAGGTCGGGCAAAAACGCGCGACCGAGCGTATCGATTAGTCCGACGATGAGGGCGGCGGCAAACGCGCCACGGATCGAGCCGATGCCACCGATGACGATGACGACGAAGGCAAGAATTAAAATGTTCTCGCCCATGCCGATCTGAACGGTGAGGATGGGCGCCTGCATCAGGCCGGCAAAGCCGGCGAGCGCCGCGCCGAGGCCGAAGACGAGCGTGTACAAGAGTTTGATGTTGACGCCGAGCGCGCCGACCATTTCGCGGTTCGAGGCGCCGGCGCGGATCAGCATACCGAGCCGGGTTCGCATGACGGTGAAATACATTAGCGCTGCCACCGCCAAGGTTACGGCAATGATCACCAGGCGATAAGCGGGGTAATAAAGCCCAGGGATGATCTGCACGGCGGCGAGCATTTCGCTCGGCAACGACAGGGTCATGCCGGCCGGTCCCCAGAGAAGCCGCACCAGCTCGTTAAAGAACACGAGCAGCCCGAATGTGCCGAGCAGTTGGTTGAGGTGTCCGCGCCGGTAAAGCGGCCTGATGGCGATCACTTCAAGCACCATGCCGCTCACGCCGGTGGCAGCCAGCGCGAGCGCCGCGCCGAGCACGAAGCTGCTTGTCAA
>JASHRW010000004.1 GCA_030037065.1 Xanthobacteraceae bacterium | reverse complement strand
TGCTCGGCAAGGAGCAGTGCCTGGCCCGGATTGAGCTTTTGGGCGGGCGAGTCCTGCGCGCCAGGCGACGCATGTGCTGCAATAATCTCGGCGGCTTGCTTGAGACACTTGTCGGAATTGTTGACGGCAAGGAAATTAAGTCCAATTTCGAAAATCGAGTAATCGTAACCGTTAAGCCACGCCCGTAGTTGCTCCTTGTCGGTCTTAATTGATTCCACGAGCAGTATTGGCCGTTGATCGGCGATGCACTTGCTCGCGCCGTTCAACGCGTCAAGTTCCATGCCTTCGACGTCGATTTTTATGAGGTCAACGCGCGCCGCCGCGATAGAATCGATGCTCACAGTACGAACATCGATCATATTCGTCTCCGAATAATCGATGGCCTGGCCGATAAACTCCGTATCGTCTCGTTTTTTCAGTTCCAAGCTGCCGAAGCTGCCTGGGCTCAGATAATCGGGACTTGGGATTTTCATAACGCCCTGCTGAGCAGAGACTGCTGCATGGATCGCGCGGGCGTTAAAGCAGTTGTTGATCGCAATATTGCCTGCAAGTGCGTAATAGATCCGCTCCTGGGCTTCGATCGCGATCACGGAGCCCCACCCGGTCATGCGTTTAGCCCATTCCACCGTATGGACCCCAACATTGGCGCCGCAGTCGATCGCGACGACCCCGTCCCCGAAATGTTTGCGCCGCAAATCCAGCAGCGTAAGCAGAAGATCGACTTCCTCCGGGTCGAACGAGGCTGCGTCGAGCAGTTGATACCCAACGCCATATCCCTGTTTCGGGTCGACCATACGGTAGTCGAACCGGTTCACGATCATGGTGCCGTGGTCGGTGGCAGCGAGGACGCACGCGATTTTTCGCCCGCTATTTCGTTTCGGGGCGTGCCCGCGCGGCAGGTCTTGGACAGTCGGGCGTAAAGTCTCGCCCATGATGATCTCGGCCGCGTCGGCGGCGCGGCGTTCGCCTTCGGCCTTGAACGGCATCAGCCGTTCGGTGTCGCCCTGAACGGCGGCCTTCAGCTCCTTGGCCATGCGCGCGATCACGCCGGTCCAATCCCCCCTCCCATTCCCTCCCCCGCTCGCGGGGGAGGATAGGGTGGGGGTCTGGCGGAACAGCCGCATGGTCGGATACCAGGGATTATCCTCGCGGTTGAGCATCCAGCGCCAATCGGTCACCCATGGCAGCAGCACCCAGACCGGCTTGCCGAGCGCGCCGGCCAGATGCGCCATCGAGGTGTCGACGGTGATCACCAGATCGAGCGCGCTGACTGCGGCGGCGGATTCCACAAAATCGGGAGAGCCCGACAGCAGCGTGTCCATTGCCAGGCCGTTCTTAGGTTTCTTCACGTCGGTGGCGCGCGGTCCGACTTGCAGGCTGGCGAACGAGGCGCCGCGCACGGCAAACAGCGGCGCCAAGAGTTTCAGATCGACCGAGCGGCGGTGGTCGTTGACGTGTTCGGGATTACCGGCCCACACCAGGCCGACCTTGAGCCCGCGCATGCCGGCAAGCCGCTGCGTCCAGCGCTGCACGGCCTCCGCCGGCGCGTGCAGATAGGGGACTTGCGCCGGAATGGTTTCGAGCCGGGTCTTGAACAGGCGCGGCAGCGAGAGCAGCACGGAGTCGCATTGATAGGGCGCCGGATCGCCGCGGTCGCCCAGAACGGTGATGCCCGGCAGGCTTTCGCGCAGCAGCGTCACCAATTGTTGATGCACGCGCACGGTGACGCGGCCGGCGCGCGCGGCAAGCAGTGGCAGGTAGCGCGCGAATTGCAGGGTATCGCCGAAACCCTGCTCGGCCTGCACGTAGATGTGCTTGCCAGCGAGGCTGTCGCCCTGCCAGGGGATTTCCGGAAAGCGCGGGCCCTTGCGCTCGGTCGAGCGCAGCCGCCACTCGTATTCGTCCCAGCCTTCGCCAAGCTCGCCGCGCATCAGCAACAGAATGCCGAGGCCGGAATGGGCGTTGGCGTGATGCGGGGCGAGCGCGATGGCGCGGCGCAGCGCCGCGATGCCCTCGTCGAAGCTGCCGCTGTGATGCAGCGTGGTGCCGAGATTGGCCCAGGCGTCGGCATAGTTGGCATTGAGCGCGATGGCGCGCCGGTAGGCGGTGATTGCTTCGTCGAAGCGCTTGAGCGCGTGCAGCGCGTTGCCGAGATTGCTGTGCGCCTCGGCAAAATTCGGATTGGCGGCGATCGCCTTGCGCTGCGCGCGGGCGGCTTCCTCATAGTCTTTCAGCTCGTAGAGCGCGACGCCGAGATTGCTGAGCGCCGCCGGCATTTTCGGCTCGATGTCGATGGCGCGGCGCGCTTCCTCGACCGCGAGCTTGGGACGGCCGGCCAGCCGGTACATCTCGCCGAGATTGGCGTGGAACAACGCCACCTGCGGCGCGAGCTTGGCGGCACGCTGCACGTGCTCGATCGCGTCGCCGAGCTTGCCGTTCTGGTGGGCGATGACGCCAAGCAGGTGCTCGGCTTCCGGCGAGTTCGGCTGCGCCTGCAGGATCTGCCGGCACACCGCCTCCGCCTCCATCAGCCGGCCCTCGGTGCGGCAGCGATCGGCATAGATCAGCGCGTCGCCGATCGGCATGACGCCCGGTTGTTGCTGTCCCGCGAGCTGGTTCATGACCGGCTCGATAGCACGGGCGGCGGGGAGGGGGCCACAAGGCTGCGCCGGCCGGGAGAAGCGGCATTTCCCTTTTGGCACAACAGGCTTGGGCTATCTCGGCGCGGTTGGTGGTGTTTCTGCCACACCCGTTGGGAATCTGCCGGGAAACCGCTCAAATTTCATCGGTTTTCGTCGCCCGCCGTTTTGCCCGCCCCATCGGTCCTGTAGGAATAGACTTGTCGGACTTGGTCTGTGGAATGGGTCGCGGGAAAGGGAGGCTTTCCCGTGGGCGTAGGTTTCGGAATGGACGGGGCGGCATACGTTGACCGCGGCAGGCTGCGCCTGTTGCTGGCGTCGAGTTCGGTGGCGGCGCTGCTGGT
>JASHRW010000206.1 GCA_030037065.1 Xanthobacteraceae bacterium | reverse complement strand
AAGACTGTTGTGCGCCTCAAGCGAGCGGGTTTGGCAACGCCAGCGCCGCGGCCGATGCGGAGGGAATTGAACATTACGTTTCTGCCGTGACTTTGCAGGCATTTTTCCGCTTCTTGCGCGGCCGACCAAAGAATAGGATCGGACGATGAACGTTGTGCTTACTTCGTGGCCGTCTTTGATAGAAACAGCGTGCTAGTGTCCCGATTCCGAAGTTCGCATCATTGGGCGGCAAGCTCGTTTGCGAACTTCGGAATCGAAGGACACTAGCAACTTATTGATCTGGTGTGGCTTTGGTTCAGAAGTCCGCATAACGAGTTCGCGGCAACAATGATGCGGACTTCTGAACCGCCACACTAGCCTGGAATGCCATTCGTCGTCTGTCATCCGTCTATTATCGTCCACCTCATGAAATTCGGCATTTTCGACCACATGGACGATGCCGGCATTCCGCACGGCGAGCTGTTCGCCGGGCGGCTGCAACTCGCCGAGGCCTATGACCGCTCCGGCTTCCACGCCTACCATCTCGCCGAGCACCATGGCACGCCGATCGGCTGCGCATCGTCTCCCGGTCTGTTCTTGGCAGCCTTGGCGCAGCACACCAAAAAGCTGCGCTTCGGCCCGCTGGTCTATCTCTTGCCGTTCTATCATCCGCTGCGCCTGATCGAGGAAGTCTGCATGCTCGATCTCCTCAGCGGCGGACGCTTGGAGCTTGGGGTTGGGCGGGGCGTGTCGCCGTTCGAGACCGCGAACTATGCGCTCGATTTCGCGCAGACGCAGGCAATGTATCACGAAGCGTTTCAGGTCCTGCTCAACGGGCTCGCATCCGACGAGCTGACGTTCGACGGAAAATTCTATCGCTTCGACAAGGTGCCGATGATCCTGCACCCGGTGCAGCGGCCCCATCCGCCGCTGTGGTACGGAGTGAGCATGCCCGAGAACGCCGATTGGCCGGCGGCAAACGACGTGAACGTCGTTTCGCTGGCGCCGCCGCAACAAGTGCGCCCGATTTTCGACCGCTATCTCGCGGTGCGACGCAAGCTCGGCAAGGCCGACACGACACTTCGCGGCGTCGGGCGGCATGTCGTGGTCGCCGATACCGACGCTGAGGCGCTCGCCATCGCCCGCCGCGCCTATCCGCGCTGGCGCACAAATTTCTTCTGGCTGTTCGAGCGTCATGGCGGAGCGCCGCGCATCGCCAATATTTATCCGCGGAACTTCGAGGAGGTCGCAGCACTGGGCACAGCCGTCGCCGGCTCGCCAGCGACTGTCAGGAATTTCATTGCCGCCGATGTCGAAGCGACCGGCGCGAATTACTGGACGCCATGGCTCGCCTTCGGCGATATGTCGCTCGGCGAAGCTCTGCGTTCGGTGGAGCTGTTCGCGCGCGATGTCATGCCGGCATTCGGCTCGCAGTAGCGCTTGGCTGCCTGCCCATAATTGGCCGAACCGAGCGCTCCGCGCCGGTCGAGACTCCGAGCTAACTCTACCGGGACGCGAACCCGCAGCCTGGGTTGCGTCTCTTGCATAGCTCGCGAAAATGCCTAAATTCGCCCTGGGGGGTTGGTCGTGCGGGTCTTCGAGACGGGGTCGGCCCATTGCAGGGTGAACTAGGTAAAAACGGCCCCGCTTTAGGGCCTTAGGCAGGCCCGCGTGCCGTCGTGCCTGCCAAATTGAACGAGATCAGCAGGTGAGCAAAACCACCCACGCCAAAATCGTCATCATCGGCTCGGGACCGGCAGGTTACACGGCCGCCATCTATGCGGCCCGCGCCATGCTCGACCCGATATTGATCGAGGGCATCGCCCCCGGCGGTCAGCTCACCGTGACCACGGACGTCGAGAATTACCCGGGATTCGCCGACGTGATTCAGGGTCCGTGGCTCATGGAGCAGATGACGAAGCAGGCAGCCCATGTCGGCACGAAACTTGTCGCCGACCACGTCAGCAAGGTCGACCTAGCGCGGCGCCCATTTCGCCTCGAATGCGATTCCGGCGACATCTATTTCGCCGAAGCTTTGGTATTGGCGACCGGCGCGCAGGCGCGCTGGCTCGACCTGCCGTCAGAGCAAAAATTCCGCGGCTATGGCGTGTCGGCCTGTGCCACCTGCGACGGCTTCTTCTACCGCAACAAGGAAGTGCTCGTGATCGGCGGCGGCAACACCGCGGTCGAGGAAGCGCTGTTTCTGACCAATTTCGCCTCGAAGGTCACGCTGGTGCACCGGCGCGACAGCCTGCGCGCTGAGAGGATCCTGCAGGACCGGCTGTTCAAGCATCCGAAGATCGATGTCGTCTGGGACAGTGTGCTCGACGATGTGCGCGGCGCCGAAAATCCGCTGAAGGTCACCCACGCGCGGATCAAGAACGTAAAGACCGGCGCCGTCAGCGAGCGGCCGATCGACGGCATTTTCATTGCCATCGGGCACTCGCCAGCGACTGAGCTCGTGGCCGGCCAAGTCGAGATGAAGCCGTCGGGCTACATCAAGACCGCGCCACACTCGACCGCGACGTCGGTGCCCGGCCTGTTTGCGGCAGGTGACGTCGCCGATGACGTCTATCGCCAGGCGGTCACCGCCGCGGGTTTGGGCTGCATGGCGGCGCTCGAGGCCGAACGCTTTCTCGCCGCGCACGTGCAACTGCGTAGCGCGGCAGAATAACGGAGGACAGACGACTGAAGACAGACGACAGATGAGAGACGACGAATGAACTAGCTTCCGTCATCCGTCATCCGTCATCCGTCCTCCGTCGTCCGACAAAATGGATTGGGACAAACTTAAAGTCTTTCACGCCGCCGCCGAAGCCGGCAGTTTTACCCATGCCGGCGAGCAGCTCGGGCTGTCGCAATCGGCGGTGTCGCGCCAAGTGAGCGCGCTCGAACAGGAGCTGACCGTCTCGCTGTTTCACCGTCACGCCCGCGGCTTGATTCTGACCGAGCAGGGCGAGCTGCTTTATCGTACCGCGCACGACGTTTTCATGAAACTCGAAGCGGCGCGGGCGAAATTGACCGACAGCCGCGAGCGGCCGAATGGCGATCTGCGCGTGACCACCACGCCGGGTATTGGCGTGCATTGGCTCACCCCGCGGCTCGGCGAATTCGTCGATCTGTATCCCGACATTCACATCACGTTGCTCACCACCGACGAGGAACTCGATCTCGCCATGCGCGAGGCCGACGTGGCAATCCGGCTGCGGCAACCGACGCAGCCCGATCTCATTCAGCGCAAATTGTTCGCCGTGCATTTTCACGTCTACGCCTCGCCCGAATACCTTAAGCGCTTCGGCACACCGCGCACCTTCGACGACATCGACGACCATCGCGTGCTCTTACTCGGTGGCCATGTACCCTCGTACCTGCAGCCGTCGCGCTGGCTGGTCGAGGTGGCGCGCGACGGCAGGGGGCCGCGCGCTCCCCACCTCGTCATCAACAATATCCTCGGCGTCTTGCGCGCCTGCCAGCGCGGACTCGGTATGGCGATGCTGCCGGACTATCTGGTCGAGGAAAACGGCGGGCTCGTACAGCTGTTCGGCGAGGCCGAGACCGTCGCGCTCGACGCCTACTTCGTCTATCCCGAAGAGCTGAAGACCGTGGCGCGCGTACAGGCCTTTCGCGATTTCCTCGTCGCCAACGCGCAACGCTGGAATTTCTAGCCCGGCGATACGGCGCGAAGCGAGCTGACGCACAGACGGGCTCGATCGCCGCACCGCATGTTCGCATACGATATGGCACATCTTGCCGGTTTCGCATGGCTGGCATGTCGAGCATTGCGTTGTGCGTTCGGCACGCGACTCACATAGTGAGGTTGTGCTGCGAGGCGATTCGGTTGCCCCATCCTCCCAGATGGCAACCACAATGCTGGCAGCTGTTCCCTCTGGAAGGTGATCGTCGGCGCCCCCACGCCGGCGAACTAAAAACCGGGCTGCAAGGCCCGGTTTTCTTTTTTTGGCGGACGACAGAGGACAGATAACGGATAGACATATGATTGAGCGAACCACCGTCCGACTCCCCAAAGAGCTGCTCAGCCGCGCCAAACGCAAAGCGGTTGCCGAGCACCGCACGCTCACGTCTCTTATCGAGGAGGGATTGCGCGTGGTGGTCAGCGACAAACAAGTGAAAACGAGAAGAAAGCGAATTTTGCCGCGCCTGAGCACGGCGACCGGTGGCACATTGCCGGGTATCGACATTTCCAATTCTGCGGCACTCCAGGAGATGGAGGATCTTGAGTACGTCGAGCGAATGAAGCATTTCAAATGATCCTGCCGGACGCGAATGTGCTGATTGGCGCCTTTCGCGTTGATTCTTCGCATTATGCAGTGTGCAAGCCCTGGCTCGATAGCGTGGTGCGTAGCGACCAGCGCTTTGGCGTTTCGCCGTTGTCTTTGGCTGCCGTAGTTCGAGTGACGACAAACCGGCGTACCAAGCCGAGTTCGACGGACGAGGCGTTTGGATTTTGCGAGGACTTGCTCGGCCAGCCACACTGCCAGATTGTCGAGCCCGGCGAGCGCCATTGGGATATTTTCCGCCGCTTGTGCATCGAGACCGACACGCGCGGCCCGACCGTTACTGATGCCTGGTACGCCGCGCTGGCGATCGAGTGGGGCTGCGAATGGATTACGCTCGACCGCGACTATGCTCGCTTTCCCGGCCTGCGCTGGCAACTGCCGACGGCGCCGGAGACGCGGCGATGAAAAGGAACAAGCGCAAAATCATCACCATCAGCCAACCTCACCTGCCGCGAGCGCAATGCCCGGCGCTATTGCATTGGGCCGACAGCCCGGAAATCTGAAAGCTCACACCGGCTCCAAGCCCTTGGCCTTGATGACACGCTTCGCCTCCGGCGTCGTGAGGAAGATGATCAGGGCGCGCGCCGCTGCAGGATCGGCCGCATCGACCGATATGCCGGCGACGAACGGCGTGACGCTTTGCAGTTCGCGCGGCAGTGGGCCGACAATGTCGATGCCGGCGACCGCCATGAGCTCGGCCATCTGCTGAATGCCGATCTCGGCTTCGCCACGCAGCACGACGAGCCCGGCCAGGCCCGCGGCGCCGCCGGCGCCGTATTTCGCCTTAGCCTGCATCGCCTCGGCGATACCGAGCTGGTCGAACACCTTGGCAAGGTGCGCGCCGCTCTGGCCGCCGCCGACCGGCTTGCTGCAGGCGATCGATTTCGCCGCCAGCATGGCGCGCTTGAAAGTTTCCGCGGACGAAATGTCCGGCTTTGGCGCGCCCTTCGCCACCGCGATGCCGATTAAGGAGTCGGCGATCGGCACCGCGCTCCCGGCGGCGATTTTGCCGCGCGCGATCAAATCGTTGATGCCGTTCTGGCTGACGATCGCGAGGTCGGCGGACTTGCCCTCACCGAGCTCCTTCTCGAGCCGCAGCGACGGTCCCAGGTCGACGATCACGCGATGACCCGTGGCGCGCTCGAACTGCGGCGCCAATTCCTCAAACACCGTCTTCATCGCCGTCGTGGCCAGTACCTTGATGTCGCCTTCGCTCACAACCGATCTCCCCGCAACGAAGCGGATATCTCCATGCGCTGCGGCGCGACGATAGTCCAGCTTGGCCGGCCGTCGAACCACGCTCGGGAGCGCCCACCGGCCTCCATCAACTCTGTGTGAGTTCGGCGTACCGGGCGATCAAATAACGCTCGACGTCATGACGCCGCGTGCGAAACTGCGCTACAAGGTGCGAAGCGGTTCGCAAGCGACAGCAGCTTGCGGTCCATCCGGAAAGGGAAGAAACATGCTCACACGCCGAGGCATCTTTTACGCCGGCACAGCCGCGTTGGCGGTGCTGGGGATCAGCCGCCTGGCGCGGCCGAATTCCGTGAAGGCCGACACGCCACCTCATCCTTATGAAGTGACGCATACCGACGCGGAATGGAGGAAGCTACTCACGCCGGCACAATACAATGTGCTGCGTCAGGCGGGCACCGAGTTGCCGTTCACCAGTCCGCTCCTGAATGAGCATCGCGCCGGCACGTTTAGCTGCGCCGGCTGCGATCTCCCACTGTTCTCCTCGAAAACGAAATTCGACAGCGGCACCGGCTGGCCGAGCTTTTGGGCGCCGCTGCCAGGCGCCGTCGACGAATCCGACGATCGCTCGTTCGGCATGGACCGTACCGCGGTGTCGTGCCACCGCTGCGGCGGCCACCTCGGCCATGTCTTCTCCGATGGTCCGAAGCCCACGGGGTTACGCTATTGCATGAACGGCGTCGCGCTGAAATTCGCGCCCGAAGCGGCAAAATCGAGCTGAAATCTGTAGACTCTGTATCCCGGATCGAGCCATTGGGTCCGGCCCGCTCGGGGCTGGACCCATTTGCTTACTGAGCCTGGGCCTGGCAATGCCAGCGGAAGCGGAGAGACGACCGTGCCGATCATCGACGCACAGTTGCACGCCTACGAGCGCAATCATCCCGGCCGGCCATGGCACGCGGTGCTGACCGGTCCGCCGGAGGTCACCGGCGATCAGACCGTGGCAACGCTCGACGCTGCCGGCGTCGACGGCGCCATCCTGGTATCGGCGTTCACCATGTACCGCTATGACGCGAGTTACGCGCTCGAAGTGCACAAGCGCCACCCCGACAGGTTCGCGCTGGTCAAACCGGTCGACCCCGCCAACCCGGCTGTCGGCGAGCTCATCGCCGAATGGAAGCGCACGCCCGGCGCGGTCGGCGTGCGCATGCTGCTGGTGCGCGCCGGCTTGCCCGAAGACCCGGCCGATCCCGGCCTCAACCGCGTGCTCAAGGAGGCTGCCCTGCTCTCCATGCCGGTCAACCTGCACATCGCCGGCCGGCTCGACCAGGGCATTGCACTCATTCGCCGCCACCCGAATACGCGAATCGTTGTCGATCACCTCGGCCTGGTCCAGCCGCACGAACCGCCGCTGCCGGATGCGCCGTGGGCCGAGTTGTCGCAAGTGCTCACGCTCGCCGAGCTGGACAACGTCACCATCAAAATCACCGGCGCCTGCACGCTCTCCCGCCGGCCGTTCCCCTACGACGACATCTGGGATCCGGTCTGTCGCGTCATCGACGCGTTCGGTATCGACCGCTGCATGTGGGGCACGGACTGGACGCGCGCGGTGAAATTCCTCACCTACGCACAAGGAGTCGACGCCTTCCGGGCCACCGGCCGCATCTCGGAAAGCGATAAGGTCGCGCTGATGGGTGACACGCTCGCGCGCATCTACGGCTGGTCGCCGCCGCGCAAGGCACAGGCGCGGCCTTGATGGGTTCATTCGTTTCGCTCTGCGAGGTCAATACGGCGAAGCGCTCGCGAGCATGATCGAATCGCGCAGCTTACGCCACAGTGCGAAGGCGGGAATGTCCATGAGCAAGCGCTCCATGCGCGCGCGATCCTTGCGCGTCTTGGCGATCAGGTAGAGCTGGAAGTCGGGATATCTCCCAAGCTCCTGCTCGATTTCCCGAAGCTTGGCCTGCGCGCGTGCGAGCGGCGTGCTCATGCTTGAATATCCACAGAAGAACCCGCCCCTCCCCTCGCAAACGCCGCGGCTGACGAAAGGTTCCCCCGCCGTGTTAGGCTGAGCCATGCTGCACAACCAAAACGACGAAAACGAAAATCGGAGGGCAGGATGAGAGCCATGTTGAGCTGCTGGTGTCTGGTCGCTGGTCTGCTCGCGAGCCCCGCCGCGTGGGCGCAGACCTACCCGGACCGCAACGTGACCATCGTCGTGACCTCGTCGGCCGGCGCGCTGACCGACGTGCTCACCCGCGCCGTTGCACAAGAGCTGTCGGCTATGTGGAAGCGCAGTGTCATTGTCGAAAACAAGGGCGGCGCCGGTTACGAGATCGCGGCCCAGGCGGTGCTGCGCACCGAGCACGATGGTTACACGCTGCTCGCGTCCGAGACCGGCTTCTACACCACGCAGCCGTATCTCTATGCGCCGGGCAAGCTGTCCTACGATGCGCAGAAAGATTTTGTCCCGGTCGCCGGCTACGGCACCATTCCGGCGGCCCTCCTGGTCAATCCCTCGGTGCCGGTGAATTCGGTCCGCGACCTGATCGCGCTTGCCAAGAAAAAGCCCGGGGCTCTGACGTTCGGCACCGCCGGCGTCGGCACCGCGCTGCACATCGCCGCGCTGGAGTTGGAGAATCTCGCCGGCATCAAGGTGACGGCCGTGCACTATCGCGGCGCCGCTCCCGCACTGACCGATGTGATCGCCGGCAACATCAACGCGGTCATCATGGGACCGTCGGTCGCGCTGAGCACGGTGCAGGCCGGCAAGCTCAAGATGCTGGCTTTCGCCAGTGACAAGCGGCTGCCGCAATTTCCCGACGTGCCAACCATCGCCGAAACCGTTCCCGGATACGAAGCGAGTGTCTCGTTCGGGCTGTTTGCGCCGGCGGGCACGCCCGCCGACATCGTCGAGAAGATCAACACCGACGTGCAAAAGATCGTCGCAGATCCGGACTTCCGGAAAAAGTATCTTGAGCGCTTTGCGGTGCAGCCGGTGCCCGGGCCGCTTCCCGCCTTTGAGGCATATCTCAAAAAGGATTCGGCCAAATGGCGCGAGGTCATCAAGGCGTCGCACGTGACGATCGAGTGAGGGCCGTTCGGCCGGGGGGCGCGGACGGACAGACAGGCCCCTGCCAGCGGCCTTCGCAGTCTGCTAGATTGTTGGCATCTCGGCCTAACCAGGGGGGTTGGCAATGAATTTGACAACAATCGCATTTGGTGCCGCGACGCTTATCATACTCGCGGCGCCATCAGCCATGGCGCAACCTACGACGACGCCGGGTTCAACACCGCCCGCTACAACACCACAGTCTGCAACGACGCCACCCACTACGACGCCACCCTCTACAACGCCACCGCCTGCAACAACACCACCCACTACGACGCCGCCCGCCACCACGACGCCGCCGGCCACGACACCGCCACCTGCTCCGCCACCGCCTCCTCCGACGCCACCTGCGACGACACCGCCACCGGCTGCGCCGCCGCCTGCTTCAACACCACCTGCTGCGTCACCGCCTCCTCCGCCACCGCCTCCTCCGGCACCACCTGCTGAAACACCACCACCTCCTCCTCCGCCACCACCTCCGCCGGCACCGCCCGCTGCGACACCACCTGGTGCGCCGCCACCTCCTGCGGTCGTTTATACGAACGTCAACCTTCGGGGAGGACCGGGAACGAACTACCCGATCCTTGCCATGATTCCCGCGGGCAGTCCGATCACCGTCAGTGGTTGTGACGGCCAATGGTGCCAGGTCACCTGGCAGGGTCAGACCGGTTACGTGATCGCGACGAGCCTCACTCCGAGTCGGCCGCCGTCTGGCTATGCGCCACCGCCGCCGTATTACGGTCCGCACCCGCATCGTTACCACCCGGGCCCGTGGCACCGTCGCTGGCATCCATACTATTAGAGCGTAATCGCTTCATATTGTTGACGCTCTAGCATATTGGTGGAGCATGATCTTTTCGAAAAACCGGTTTCCACTTTTCCGGATCATGCTTTAGCGGCACCAACGTATTCCCGGCGATTGCTCCGCGAGGCACGGAGCAATCGCCGCCGCCAGCCTTGTCGTTGAGTTCACCGCTGAGGTGCGGACGTTCGTGTGGGATCTCGACTTTCAGATAAATAGCTCAATCGCTTCGCGATGCAGCCGGTGCCCGGGCGCTCGGACGAAAAGTCGAGACGCGAGCATGTGAGGCTACGTCCCGACTTTCAGCTCCGCGACGAGGCCGCGCAAGGCGGCGACGGTAGAGAGCGCGACGATGCGGCCGGTGCGCGGGTTCTCGCTCGGCACGTTCTCGATCGCCATGGAGAAATGTACGGTGTCGGCGTCGACCTCGATGCGGTGGGTGTTGCGGTCGAGCGCCGGATCGGCCCAGATTTCAAGATGCGTGCGGTCCGGACCGATGCCGGCGAGGCTCAACGCCGCGGCGACGTTGACGTTCTGCGGAAAGCCGCGCGCGCCCTCGCGCGCAGTGCCGTCAAACACCTTGCGCGCGGCATTGAGCCCTTTGAGCGAGATGCCATGCTCGACCAGATACGGCGCCCCGTCCAGTCCGCTCGGCGGCTTGCGCGTGATCATGACGACCGAACGGATCGTGCCTTCGGCGGCGGCGCGCATAGCATCTAACCCGATGAGGCCGCCGGTCGGCACCAGGATACGCGCGCCGGTTTCTTTCGCCCGCGCCACCAGATCCCAGTTTTCCAGAAGCTGGCCGACCGAGAGCGGCATGAACAGCTTGCTGCGGTCGATGACCGACAAGGCGACGGCGCGGAACAAAGGCGGCGGCAGACACTCGACGACGATGTCGCAACGCTCCGCCAATTGTTCGACCGGAAGGAGCGCGATCTTTCCGCCGACCTGCGGCAGGTTGCGCTTCGCCTTGGCGGCGTCGCGCACCGAAACCGCGGCCAGCGCGAGGCCGGCAATGCCGTCCCCGATGCGCCGCGCCACGTCAAGCCCCACCGCGCCGAGACCGGCCAGACCTACCTGGAGAGGCTCTTTCGCCACGCTCTTCCCTGCCCTTCCGGCCGCCCGCGCAGGCCGTTACATTGCGTGTCTAAGCGCCGGCCGCACGTTGCGCAATAAGGCCGGCACAACAGCGCGGTCGAAACCACCGATGAGCAAGACGCCGAGATCGTTCATGACCAACGTCAATCCCAACACGTTCACGACGCGGCCGGAGATCGAAGGCACGTTCGGCGTGGTGACGTCGACCCATTGGATCGCGACCGCCGTGGGCATGGGGATATTGGAGCGCGGCGGCAATGCGTTCGATGCCGCCGTGGCCACGGCATTCACCTTGCAGGTGGTCGAGCCGCATCTCAACGGCCCGGGCGGCGACGTGCCGGTCATTCTCTACGACGTGCGTCGCGGCAAGCCGGAGGTGATCTGCGGCCAGGGCGTGGCGCCGGCCGGCGCCACCATCGCGCATTACCGGAGCGAGGGCCTCGATCTCGTCCCCGGCACCGGGCTACTGGCGGCCTGCGTGCCCGGAACATTCGAGACCTGGATGATGCTGCTGCGCGATTACGGCACGATGCGCGTCGCCGACGTGCTGGCGCCCGCCATCGGCTACGCGCAGAACGGCCATCCGCTGCTCGAAAGGGCCAACGCGACGATCGGCACGGTGGCGCAGTTGTTTCGCGAGCACTGGCCGACGTCGGCAGCGGTGTATCTGCCCAACAACCAAGTGCCGGCGACCGGATCGCTGTTCACCAATAAGACGCTGGCCGCCACCTATAGCCGCATCGTCAAGGAAGCCGAGAGCGCCGGCGGCGACCGCGTCGCCCAGATCGAGTGTGCGCGCGCGTCGTGGTCGAAGGGTTTTGTCGCCGCGGCGATCGACCGCTTCTGCCGCACGCAGGAGATCATGGACACCAGCGGGCGGCGGCATCGCGGCGTGCTCACCGCCGACGACATGGCGCGCTGGACGCCACACATCGAGGCGCCGCTCACCTACGAGTATAGCGGTTACACGGTGTGCAAGACCGGGCCGTGGGGCCAGGGACCAGTGACCTTGCAGCAACTCGCGCTGCTCAAAGGATTAGATCTCGACGGCGCCGATCCGACCGGACCGGATTTCATTCATCTGATCGTCGAATCCTCGAAGCTCGCCTACGCCGATCGCGAGGTTTTCTATGGCGATCCGGATTTCGTCGAAGTGCCGATGGCGACGCTGTTGTCGGATGCCTACAACAACGAGCGCCGCAAGCTCATCACCGACAAGGCCTCACTCGAATTGCGTCCGGGCTCGATCGAGGGCTTTGGCGCAGTGATCAAGCTGCGCCGCGACACAGCGGAGACAGCGGCGGGCGCCGGCGAACCAACTGTGGGCCGGCTCGGCGCGGGAGAGCCGACTGTCGGACGGCTCGGCAACACCCGCGGCGACACCGTGCATTTCGACATCATCGACCACGCGGGCAACATGATCTCGTCGACACCATCGGGCGGCTGGCTGCATTCCTCGCCGGTGATCCCCGAGCTCGGCTTCTGCCTCGGCACCCGCGCGCAGATGTTCTGGCTCGAAGAGGGTCATCCGGCGGCGCTCGGGCCCGGCCGGCGCCCGCGCACGACGCTGTCGCCAACGATGGCTTTGCGCGACGGCGAGCCGTATCTGTCCTGGGGATCGCCCGGCGGTGACGGCCAGGATCAATGGATCACGCAGTTCTTCATGCGCCACGTTCATTGCGGCATGAATTTGCAGGAAGCGATCGACGCGCCGGCCTGGCACAGCGAACATTTCCCGAGTTCGTTCTGGCCGCGCACCGCGCGCCCCGGCGTGCTCGTGCTCGAAGGCCGCGTGCCGAAAAAGACGACCGACGAACTCGAGCGGCGCGGCCACATCGTCGAGCGCGGACCCGATTGGTCGGAAGGTCGGCTGACCGCGGTTTCACGCGTCGGCCGTCGCCGCCGCGCCGCCGCCAACGCGCGCGGCATGCAGGGCTATGCGGCTGGCAGGTGAGCTTCCTTTAGCTCAGGAATTCCAGCAGCGCAGCGTTGAATGCCGCCGGCTGCTCCAGCGGCGCCATGTGGCCGCTGTTGGCGATGACTTTCAGCGCGGCGTTGGGAATGGTTTGCGCCAATAAACGTGCCGCTTTGCTGCACACGTAATCGAGTTGCCCAACCATGACCAGCGACGGCGCCTGGACGGATTTGAGAACCCCGGTGAGCCGGAACAAAGACTTACGCTTCGCCAACACCTCCGAGAGCGTGAAGCGCAATCCGTCGATCGGTGTCGCGCGAATGAGCGCCGCCATGTGGTTACGGCGGCGCACGTTGCGCCTGGCGTAGAATTTGAAGAGCTCGCTGCGCAGCATCTCGCAGACAAGCTCGTCGACCTCGCCGCGCCGGATCAGATCGCCCCAGCGGCGCGCCATCGCCTCGATCTTCACCGGCTCGTCCGCGCCGGCGCCAACGTCGGCGAGCACCAGACGGGAGACTCTCTGCGGTTGGCTCGCTGCGAGAACCAATGCCGGGCCGCCGCCAAGCGAAAAGCCGACGATCGCCGCCCGCTCGATTTGCAACGCGTCGAGAACGCCGACCAGATCGCGCACCAGATGACCGGCGGAATAACCCGTGGCCACAGCCGGCGCATCGGTCAGGCCATGTCCGCGTTGATCGTAGGCAATGACGCGGAAACGAGCGTTCAGGGCGCGGATCTGATGCAGCCACATGCGCTTGCCACAGGCAAAGCCATGCAGCAGCAGCACTGGCGGGCCGTCGCCGGAATCGCTGACGGCGACGGCTAGGTCGCCGACCTGGATCTTGTGCATGCCGTCCCGTTCGGAAGCCGAAAATTAGAAATCAGGCGAGCGCGATAATTGAGTGACGTGTCATGCTCCGCGAAGGCAGAGCATCCAGTAATCACAATTTTAGTTGTTAAGTCCAGGAATTCAAATTGTCCCGCGGCGGTTACTGGGGCACGGCAATTCAAAACTACGCCGCCACGGTGCCGAGAAATTCCTCGACCTCGCTGCGCAGTTTTGCCGTCGCTTGTTCAACTTGCTCCGACGCCGCGAGCATCGTTTGCGCCGAGCTGCGCGTCTGGGTGACGCCGCTCGCGACCTCGCCCAGCGCGGCGACGATTCCCTTGGCGCCGGCCGCGGCGCCGGCGACGTTGTGGGAGATTTCGCCAGTGGCCGCTTCCTGCTGTTCGACCGCGCCGGCCACCTCGGTGGTGTACATGTTGATGTCCTGCATCCGCTGGGTGATGGCGCGGATCGCGGTCACCGCATTGCTGGTGCAACTCTGCACCGAGAGGATTTCGCGCGTGATCTCCTCGGTCGCCTTGGCGGTCTGCACGGCAAGCGATTTGACCTCGGAGGCGACGACGGCAAAGCCTCGCCCGGCCTCGCCGGCGCGCGCCGCCTCAATGGTGGCGTTGAGCGCCAACAGGTTGGTTTGGCCGGCGATATCCTGGATGAGTTTGACGACGTCGCCGATCTTGCCCGCTACCTGCGCCAGCGCCGCGATGTCGTCGTTGGTGGCGTTGGCGTCGGCAGCAGCGCTGCGCACCACCTCATTGGCCCGCGCCAACTGGCGACTGATCTCCTGGATCGAGCTGGTCAGTTCCGCCGCAGCGGTGGCCGCGGTTTCGACATTGACCGAGGCTTCGTTGGAGCCGTGCACTGCGCCCTCGGTGCGCTGCAAGGTGTGGTCGGACGTAGCCAGCAGCGTCTTCGCCGCCGCCTTCATCGCGGTGGCGCTTTGCCCGACGGTCCCGAGCACACTCTCGACCCGCTGGCGGAATGACGAGATCGCCGTGTCGATGGCGCGGCGGCGCTGCTCGCGTTGGCGCAACGTATCGCGCTCCTTCTCCGCAGATAATTGCTCTGTCACGTCGGTATGCGTTGCCAGCCAGCCGCCGCCGGCGACCGGACGGCTGATCAAGGCGATGACGCGGCCGTCTCTGACCTCGATCGTCTTGGTATCGATTCGCCCTTTAGCCACCCGGGCAAGGCAATCGGCGACGTAGGTATCCGGATCACCGCTAAAGGTACCCGCCGCCGCGCGCCCGATCAGAAGATCGCGCAGCGGCGTGCCGCGTTGCGCATGTTCGGGCTGCAAATGATACATTTCGATATAGCTTTCGTTGCACAGGATGAGCCGGCCGGCGCGATCGAACATGCACAGGCCTTGCGTCATGTTGTTGAGCGCCGAACGGATCAGCCGGTATTTTGCGCGCACCCCGGCGATCACGATAACCGAGGCGGCGAGCGCGAGAATCATGCCCATGATGGCGCCCGATACCGCGGCGGGAGCATCGTTCAGCGCCCGGATCAGGTAGCCGGCGCCGAAAAGCATGAATATGGCAAAGCCTGCGGCGAATCCCAGAACTCCACCGAGCGCGACCAGCTCGCCACGGCGGCTTAACTTCGATAGCTTTGCGGACAAAGGCATCGCGCTCGCCCCGAATTAATCGGCACAAGCTATGCGTCAACACGTTTTTTTGAAGTTAAGAATGACTGAACTATGTCTTAACAAGAACTGAGCGGGCGGCAGTGGGACCGGGCTTTGCCAGCCGACTTGTCGGCGCGAAGCCGCGAGACGATTGTGGCATTTCATGCTTCCGACATTTTCCTGACGGAAAGGTCACGCGACGGGGGGAGTTTCATGATCCGGCCATCGGCCGCGGTGCTCGGCGGCGTCGTCATCGGCATGGCGGCGCTCGCCGGCTGCGCCAGCGATAACAATCCGCCCGCCGGC
>JASHRW010000205.1 GCA_030037065.1 Xanthobacteraceae bacterium | reverse complement strand
GGCGAAGCTGAAAAGATCGTTGCGGATCTGGAGCAAAAAATCCGCGCTGACGGCGCCGAACTGTCTTCGCCGGAAATTCTCCAGAGCGAGGCTGAGGTCAAAGCCGGCGCCTGGAGCGAAATGTGGAACGCACCCTACCGTGGCCGCACCATCATGCTTGTGGTCTACAACCTGTTCCAGACCATCGGCTATTACGGGTTTTCCAGCTGGGTGCCGACGCTGCTGATCTCGCAGCACATCGAGGTGACGAAGTCGCTCGCCTATACATTCATCATCGCGATTGCGGCGCCGGTCGGCCCCCTGGTCGGTACGATCTTTGCCGACCGTTTTGAACGTAAATGGCAGATCGCTTGGGCGGCGATCGGCATCGCCGTGTTCGGCCTTTTGTTTTCGTGGCAGTCGAGCGCGGCGGGCGTCATCATCTGTGGGCTGTTGATTACGCTCTGCAACAATTGGATGTCGTTCTCGTTTCACGCCTACCAGGCAGAGCTTTACCCGACCCGCATCCGCGCCCAGGCGGTGGGCTTTGTCTATTCGTGGAGCCGGTTATCCGCCGTCTTCTCCGGCTTCATCATCGCCTTCTTCCTCGGCCGCTATGGCACAATCGGCGTGTTCAGCTTCATTGCCGGCGCCATGGTGATCGTGTTCGTCGTGATCGGCGGCTTCGGGCCCCCGGTCACGAAGCGGCGGCTGGAAGCCATTGCGGCCTAGCAAGTCGCCGCTCAACGCAAGTTATCGAGTAGCCGGCGCGCATATTGCGTCTTGCCGACCTTGGCTGCGAGCTCTTTAAGCTCGGCGGCGCCGATCCAACCGTTGTGGAAGGCGATTTCGTCGGGGGCGCAGACGAGCTGTCCCTGCCGGCGCTGCAGCACGCGCACGAACTCGGCGGCTTCGAGAAGGGAATCATGGGTACCGGCGTCGAACCAGGCGAAACCGCGGCCGAGCCGTTCGACTTTGAGGCGGCGCTTGCGCATATAGAGAACGTTGAGATCGGTGATTTCCAATTCGCCGCGGGCCGATGGCGTCAGTTGCTTGACCAGTTCGATCACCTCGCCATCGTAAAAATAGACGCCGATTGCCGCCCAATTCGATTTTGGGTTCTGCGGTTTCTCCTCGATCGAAAGCACGTCGTCGTCGCCGTCGAATTCGATCACACCGTAGCGCTGGGGATCGTCGACCCAATAGGAAAAAATAGTGGCGCCCTGATCGCGCGCGCTGGCGCGGCGTAGCGCGTCGGGCAACCCATGTCCATAGACGATGTTATCGCCGAGAATCAGACACGAAGAATGTCCACGCAGAAAATCAGCGCCGATCACAAAGGCCTGCGCAATGCCGTTAGGTGCCGACTGTTCGGCGTAGTCGATCCTGATGTTCCACTGCTTTCCGGTACCGAGCAGATGTTTGAAAGCAGTCTGATCTTGAGGCGTGGTAATGATCAAAATATCTCTAATTCCGGCCAGCATGAGCGCCGAGAGCGGATAGTAGATCATTGGCTTGTCGTACACCGGCAAGAGCTGCTTCGACGTCACCAGGGTCAACGGGTGCAGCCGCGTGCCGACGCCGCCGGCGAGGATGATGCCCTTACGCGACATGGCTTTCTGCCCGTGATGCAACCAATACCCGGGTCGTTGCGTCAACGGCCTCGGTCCAGTGTCGCGGCAAGAAGCCGAAGGTCTGCGCAAACAAACGACAGTCCAACACCGAGTTGGCCGGACGTTTTGCCGGCGTGGGATAGTCCGCCGTCGCGATTGGTATCACGAGCGGATTACGGCCGGTGAAAGATGCCGCGATGCCGATGGCACGGCTAGCAAAGCCATACCAGGTGGTTTCGCCATGCGCCGTGAAATGATATGTTCCCGAGAGGCCTGGATCATGCACCAGGAGAGGCGCGATGTGCAGAATAGCCTCGGCAATCTCTGCTGCGGAAGTCGGGCTGCCGTGTTGATCGGCGACGATGCGCAGTTCATCGCGCGTTTCCGCAAGACGCAGAATCGTCTTCAGAAAATTCTGGCCGAACTCGCTATAAACCCAAGCCGTGCGCAAGATAATGTGGTGTTTCAGCTCACCACGCACCGCATCCTCGCCCGCGGCCTTGGTTCGGCCGTAGACATTGACAGGATAGACCGGGTCGCTTTCCAGATACGCACCCTCCTTGGCGCCATCAAAAACGTAATCGGTTGAAACGTGAACCATCGGAATGCCGGCGGTGGCGCAAGCGCCCGCCAGCACTGCGGGACCGGTCTCGTTGCCGCTACGGGCGTTCTCAATCTCGATTTCCGCGCGGTCCACTTTGGTATAGGCCGCAGCATTCACCACGATGCTCGGCTTATATTGCGTTTGCGCCGCCGCAACGGCAGCGCCATCGGCGATATCGGCTTCCTGGTGTGACAGCGCACGCAGGGATACGCCACGCGACGCCGCGGCGCGGCTCAACTCCCGGCCGAGCTGACCATTGCCGCCAAACACGACGATCACGCCGGCACTCCCAGGCGTTCGCCACCGTAGATGCCCTCGCGGATCGCCTGCCACCACGAGCGATTATTCAGATACCACGCAACGGTCTTGCGCAGACCTGACTCAAATGTCTCTTGCGGCTGCCAACCGAGCTCGCTGCAGATGCGCGTCGGATCGATCGCATAGCGCAGATCGTGGCCTGGACGATCGGCGACGAAAGCGATGAGGGCTTCGCGATTTGCGATCGTCTTGCTGGGAACGAGTTCGTCGAGCAGCGTGCAGATTGCCTTGACGACGTCGAGATTGGTCCGCTCGCTGCGGCCGCCGATGCAATAAGTTTCGCCGAGCCGCCCGTTATTGACCACCGCGAACAGCGCGCGGGCATGGTCCTCGACGTAAAGCCAGTCGCGGACATTGCCGCCCGTGCCATAGACCGGAAGTTTTTTGCCTTCAAGCCCGTTGATGATTGTCAGCGGGATGAGTTTTTCGGGGAAGTGATAAGGGCCATAATTATTCGAGCAATTCGTGATCAGGACCGGCAGACCATAGGTGTGATGCCAGGCACGCACCAAGTGGTCGGACGCAGCCTTCGATGCCGAATAGGGAGAACGCGGCGCGTAGGCGGTCGCCTCGCTGAAACAGCCGTCGGCTTCGAGCGATCCGAAAACCTCGTCGGTTGAAATATGGTGAAAGCGAAATGCGCCTTGCGCACC
>JASHRW010000025.1 GCA_030037065.1 Xanthobacteraceae bacterium | reverse complement strand
CTGGGTCCGGTCGAGGAGACTGAGGCGCAGCGTGCGCGGCGCCTGCACGCCTTTCTCACCTTCTACGGCCCCGGCGGTTTCGCCACGCCCGACGACGTGGCGGCGCTCGAAGCGGCGCAGCTCGGCTTCGCCGCCTGGCGCGAGGTGCCGTGGTCGGACCTCTCCCGCGGCATGGGCAAGCCGGGCGACGCGCAGCTCGCCACCGACGAAGGCCACATCCGCGTGTTCTGGCGCAAGTGGAACGAGCTGATGGAGGCGCGGGCATGAACGAGATCGTCGCCGCGACCGTCTCCCGCGCCGAAGTCGAGGATTTGTTTTATCACGAGGCCGATCTGCTCGATAACTGGCGGCTCGACGAATGGCTGACGCTGCTCACCGATGACGCCACCTATTACGTGCCGCCGAACGACAAGCCCGACGCCGATGCGCGCTTTACGCTGTTCACCATCGCCGACGATATGGTGCGGCTGCGCGAGCGGGTCATCCGGCTGAAGGATCCCAACTGCCACGCCGAATATCCGCTCTCCCGCACGCGCCGGCTCATCGGCAACGTGCGTATCACCGGCGTCGACGGCGAGATCATCTCGGCGGCCGCCAATTTCATCATCCACCGTTTCCGTCACAATGATCTGCAGCGCGTCTTCGTCGGCCACTACCGCTACAAGCTCCGCCGCGTCGGCGGCCGGCTGAAGATCGCCGAACGCCGCGCTGTCCTCGATGCCGAAGAGCTGGGCCTGCTCGGCTCGGTGAGTTTTATTTTGTAGTGCCGCTCGCGGCTCCTTCTCCCCGCGCGTGGGGAGAAGGTCGGGATGAGTGGGCCTCGCCGCATGCGTAGTGCGAACGTAACGAAGACGCGTTTGGCCAGACAATTGCGCAAAAACTCCACGCTCGCCGAAAGAAAACTTTGGCGATATCTTCGTTCACGGTCGCTGGGCGGGTACAAATTCGTGCGTCAGGAGCCGATCGGGCCGTATGTGGTCGACTTTGTCTGTCGAGAGAAAAGGATTGTCGTCGAGGTCGATGGAGGCCAGCACGCCAAGAGCAGACCGGACATTGTGCGCGATCGATGGCTCGTCGAACATCGCTTCCGCATCCTGCGGTTCTGGAATAACGAGGTGTTGGGAAATATCGAGGGGGTCTGGGAGACGATCTTCGCGGCAGCGTCAGCGGCGGCGCCCCCTCATCCCGACCTTCTCCCCGCAAGCGGGGAGAAGGAGGCGCCAAGCCGGACCGCGAAATATCGATTGCAGCAACGGCCTGCCGACACACCTCTTCGGTCTCGGTCTGAGGCAAAGCCTCGTTAGGAATCCGCATGTCCGAACTCGACAAAGTCTTTGCCGAACTCGCGCAAAAGCGCGCGCGGCAGGACGACGAACGCCGCGAGCGTCAGAAAATCGCCGCGGATTTCCTGGGCGAGTTTTACGAACAGGACATTAAGCCGTCGCAGACGCTCAAAAGCCGCGGCATCGAAGCCCACTTCGCCGACAACAAGCTCGTGCTGCACCGCCCGCAATCCGGCCACTACGAGGAGCCGCTCTACATCATCATCGGCGAACAGGGCGAGATCGACATCGCCGGCCGTTCGCTCGGCCGCTATCAGCCGACCGAAAAACTCGCCAAGAAGCGCGAGCTGATCGGTGAGATCATCACGTTCTTCGATCTGTAAAACCTATAAGTTTATCCCGAGCTTGGCCATCTGGTCTGCGATATCGGCGCGGATCGCTTTCGCCGCCGTGATGTCGGCAGTGGCGAGACTGGCATTGCCTCTCTTGGCCTCGGCGACGCCGCGCCCATAGAGCGCAGTCGCTAACTTGGGATTGGCTTTGAGCGCCGCATTGTAATCGGCAATGGCATTGTCGAACTGACCGAGCCTCAGATAGGTAAAGCCGCGGCTGTCAAGGACATCGGCATCGTTCGGTATGAGCGCCAGCGACTGATTGCAATCGGAAAGCGCGGCCTGAAGCTGGCCGACGACGGCGCGGGCAAAGCATCGGTTGTTGTAGGCGTCTGCCTCTTTCGGATCAATCCGGATCGCCTCGCTGTAATCCGCGATGGCGCGATCGAGGTCGCCCTTGGTCTTGTACGCGAGGCCGCGGTCGTAGTAGGCGTCCGCATCTTGCACATCGAGCCGGATCGCCTCGTTGTAGTCCGCGATGGCGCCGTCGAGGTCGCCGTTGGCTTTGTATACGTTGCCGCGGTCCACGTAAGCGGGCTCATTCTTCGGATCGAGCCGGATCGCGTCGTTGTAATCCTCGATGGCGCGGTCAAGGTCGCCCTTGGCTTTGTATGCGATGCCGCGAACCACGTAGGCGTCCGCATCTTTCGGATCGAGCCGGATCGCCTCGTTGTAATCCGCGATGGCGCGATCAAGGTCGCCCTTGGCTTTGTATGCAATGCCGCGGACCACGTAGGCGTCCGCATATCTTGGATCGAGTCGAATCGCCTCGTTGTAATCCGCGATGGCGCGATCGAGGTCGCCCTTGGTCTTGTACACGAGGCCGCGGTCGTAGTAGGCGTCCGCATCTTGCACATCGAGCCGAATCGCCTCGTTGTAGTCCGCGATGGCGCCGTCGAGGTCGCCGTTGGCTTTGTATACGTTGCCGCGGTTCACGTAGGCGTGTTCATATTTCGGATCGAGCCGGATCGCGTCGTTGTAATCGGCGATGGCGCGGTTGAGGTCGCCCTTGGCCTTATACGCGATGCCCCGGTCGTAGTAGGCTCGAGCCAGGTCTTTGCCGTGCAATCTGCCGGACTCTATCGCCGCTGTGCAATCGCTGATTTGCCGCTCGCGCGAAACATTTTTGTCGCTTCTCTCGCAGCGATCGATCTGCTGCAGCGTGAAGGCGCCGGCCGGCGCAGAAAGCAAAACACCGACGCAAGAGCAAATGACGCCGATGCGCAATCCTGGCATCATAATTCGCCCCCGAACTCCATTCGGCTATCGGGTAAGCCTTCCGGCCGTCACAACGTCTTTTGTTCCTCGCCGCATTCCTTGCATGTGAATGCTACGCGCACCTGTCCCGGAGCTGCCGAAATGCGATTTGGCGCTCCGCACTTGCGGCATCTGGACTCGATGCGCGTCTGGCCCTGCTTGATGGTGACGCCTTTGCGCTCCAACGCCTCCTTCACCAGGCGTTCGGTCTCGTCGCGCATCGCTTGCTTTGACATGTCGCGCCTTCTTGCGTCGTCCATGATGTGTCCTACCTGCGGCCGCGGCTCTGCGCAACGCGCTTTTCGGGTTCGCTCGTCGCCGCCGCGCGCTCAGCTTCCGAGGTCAATCCGGGTTGCTTGCTCGCCATTCCGGATTGCCGCGAACGCGGCACGTCCGGAATCCATAATCACAGGTCAGCGAATAGGGATTCCGGGCATCGCGCGGAGCCTGCCATCGGGCCGGGCGACTTCGCGCCGGCCCGTTGGCGCGGCCCCGGAGTGGCGAATAGGGGCACCCCATGTCCGAAGTCGACAAGTCTTCAGCAAGCCTCCAGCACCGGGCCGTTCCGCACGCCGGCGTTAACCGAGCGTTTACCATACTTGAACCAGAAGGCGTGCGGGTGCGTCTCCGACGCCCGGTATCGCGCCGGCGCGAGCCAAGCCACCCTTTCGGGACGAGGCGGTCATGCCCCGCATTGGATTCGTTCTCGTCGCTATCGCAGTCACAATCAGCAATGCGCTCGCAGGCTGCTCGGCGCTGATGTTGGCTGCTTCCGCGCGGGAACCATCGCCGCCGTCACCGCAAACCCTGCAATTCGAGTCGGTGCCAAGCGGCGCCGATGTGCGCACCGGGGCGGGCCAGACGTGTCAAACACCCTGCTCGCTGGCATTGCCGGTCGAAAGCCAGGCGGTGACATTCGCCAAGATCGGATTCGCGTCGCAGACAGTTCAGATCACCGTCACTCAGCCGCCTCCGGAGCGTTCCCTTTTCTCCAAGACACCGCAGCCGACGCTAGCGCCAAATCCGGTCAAAGTGACGCTCCTGATCGCTCCGCCACCGCATCCTCTGCTGCAGGTCGTACCGCAGCAGTCAGCGCCGCCCGCGCGCCAGGCGCCGCCGCCGCGTGAGACGATACCCTGGTTTCCGAGTTGATCGGGGAAGCACAAATAGCCACCCTTGTAGGGTAAGCTGAGCGCAGCGAAGCCCACGCGGACGAAGGCTATCCCGTTACGCGTGGGCACGGCGCTCCACGGCTTTGCCCACCCCGCGCTCGCTGCGCGCGGGCTACGTGGTGTTATTTTAGCTAACCGGCCGTTTCTCTTGTCGGCAACAGGAAGCATTCTTGCCTTCCGGCGTTTGCCCGAGCCAAATCCGGATTCACCTCACGTAGTTTAGTATCCATTTCGCGCCCAACCGCGATCAGCTGGAATATGAACTGATCGCCGAACTGGACGACCGCGTACATCACGCGATGCTCGGGGCTGTAGTTGAAACGATAAACGAACTGGTCGAGGAGTGACTTTCCGTTTCTTGCTATTTCCGGGGAAGCTGGGGCCATGCGCAGAATCTCGGCTATATACTCTGGTGTCGTGTCTCTGGAGAATCGGTCTATATGGTGGACATACATGACGCCGTCAAAAACATGCTTGTTGTGCCGGTAGTAGAGCGCTTTCCCCAGCTTTATCATGAAGCGTCGGATTGCTGCTTGCGTCAGCGGACCCATGTACGCCAATCCCCATCCACGTGCTCTTCGCGCATCCCCTTCCGGACCGAACGCGCGCCTTAGGCCATGCCTAATGTCGTTTCGCGTTATACTCTTCCATTCGGCAACCATCCGCGGCTGATTGTTGGCGACTCCTCGCACAAGCTTTTCCCATTCAAGGCGGTCCGCTTCAGGTTGTTCTTCAGATAGCTTGCATCGAATAAGGATGGCTAGCGCCTGTTCGTCGAGACGTGCGCTGGCGTTGCAGGGTTCGCAGGCAGGAAATTCGTATGTCTCTGGCCAATGGCGGGCTTCGAAAAAAGTTCGGGGAGGACAATGGTCCGTGGTTGTCGCTTTCCCTCCGCAGTAAATGCACCAAGGATGCGCATCCAACAGCTTTTGCCGCCGATTTAGCTTTGCCTTTCTTTCTCCCATTGAGCTTCAGAGTTCGCGACGGTCACGGCTGGTGTCGCCCTCGAACACTCCTTCCAAGCTTTTTAGCCGCGTCCAAAACCTCAATATGGGGTGGTCTCTTACACATTCAATTTCCTTGGAGATTGGATATTCAATTTTCCCGGCGATTGGATTCTGTGTTGCCCTGCGACACTTTCGAGGCCTGTTGGAGTGGGCCGTCGACAGTTGCCACAATCCGAAAATGCCTGCAATCTCTGCGTGTTAGCCTGGAAAAGGGTTGCGAATCTCCCTCTGCCACATTTGTGGCGGCGCGAATCAAACAAACAGCGAAAAAAATTTCGCGTCCGATCAGAGGGATAGAGTTGAGTTTCCGAATCATTTGAAGTCGCACGGCGCGGCGAACTAAAAAGAAATCATCTCGCTCGTCGAAGGGACGTCAACCGGTGACGGCCGATTGATGCGAGCGGGGGCGGTGCCCGGGATGAGGTTCGTAACCTCATTCCGAGGCGGTTCGGAAACTCGCCCGGCCTGCCACGACGCAGGTCTGCCAGGAGCTGGCTGCCCGGGGCGCGGATCGGTTGTCCGCGACCATGAAGCGCGGGACCGGACTGAGCCAAGGCGAAAGCTTTGGCGAGAGCCGCGGCGGAGCGCCGACAGGCGAGGGCGCCTTAGCGCAAGGCGCTCGCCGCATCCGTAAGGATGCGGTCCGCACGGGTATTGTGCGGGGATCCACCCTATCACCTTTACGGTGGCGGTTGGGTCCGCGCCGATCGGCGCTCCGCCTCCCTTCATTTGGGAGGCCCGTGGAAATGGCTTCGTTGCAAACCTCGGGGCGCGAACAAAAAGCGCAGCGCGAGAACGAGATTGCTTACCCTCCCCCTTGTGGGGAGGGTCGGCGAGGATCGCGTAGCGATGTGAGCCGGGGTGGGGGTCGTGCGGCTCTATTTGATGCGTCGACGACAGCGCGCTGCCTCACCACCCCCACCCCTAACCCCTCCCCACAAGGGGAGGGGAAAGCCGCGGGGCGGGGTGAAGCGGGCCCGGGTTTCGCCGCGCGTCGAGTTTCACTATAAGCGTCGGTCAAACAGGAAGGATTGCGCGATGTATTCAGGCCCCGGCGTGAAGACGAGCCCGGATTTTCCCATTCCGGACACGATGAAGGCGTGGGTGCTGGGCAATCCCGGCGAACTCAAGCGCGCGGAAAAGCCAGTGCCGGTGCCCAAGCGCGCCGAGGTTCTGGTGCGCATCGATGCGGTGGCGATCTGCGCTACCGATCTCGAAATCATCGATCACGGCCCGCCGGCCTCGATCCTGGGCGGCATGCCGTTCAACAAGAATTTCACACCCGGCCACGAGTATATGGGCACGGTCGCGGCGCTCGGCCCCGGCGTCGACGAATACAAGATCGGCCAGCGCGTCACGGTGGAAATCCACGCCGGCTGCGGCCAGTGCAAGCGCTGCCGCGAGGGCATGTACACGTCGTGCCACAACTACGGGCTCAATTACGGCGATGTCGACAAGGGCCACCGCGCCAACGGCTTCACCACCGACGGCGGCTTTTGCGAATACCAAGTCAACGCCATCAACACGCTGGTCGCCATCCCTGACGCCATGTCGGACGAAGAGGCGACCTTGGTGGTGACCGCCGGCACCGCAATGTACGGGCTCACCGAACTGGGCGGCCTTGTCGCCGGCGAAAGCGTGGTCGTGACCGGGCCGGGGCCGATCGGGCTCCTCGGCGTCGCGGTGGCGAAGGCGATGGGCGCGTATCCGGTGATCCTCACCGGCACGCGCGACAACCGCCTGAAGATCGGCAAGGAGCTTGGCGCCGATCATGTCGTCAACGTGCGCAACGAGGATGCGGTCGAGGCGGTGCGCCGGCTCAACGGCGGCAAGGGCGTCGATTACGTGGTCGAGTGCTCCGGCGCGCCGAACGCGGTGAACGAAGCGATCCGCATGGTCAACCGCGGCGGCAAAGTGTGTCTCGCGGCCTTCCCGCACGGCGAGACGCCGGTCGATGTCGCCCACATCGTGCGCAACAACATCTATCTCTATGGCATCCGCGGCGAGGGCAAGAGCGCCACCCATCGCGCCGAGGCCTTCATGTCGCAGAAGCGCTTCGACGCCACCAAGATCCACACCCATACGTTCCCGCTCGACGACCTGCCGACGGCGATCCGCTACGCCAAGGATCGCGTCGACGATGCCATCAAGGTGGTGGTGAAGGCGAAAGGCGCCGCCGCGCATCGGGTCGCGGCGGAATGAGACCCTCCACCCTGAGGTGGCCGCGCAGCGGCCCTCGAAGGGCGACGGCCTGGGCACCTTGGCCGGCATCCTTCGAGGCTCGCGGAGCCTGTCATCGGGCCGGCCACTTCGGGCCGGACCCGTTGGCTCGCGCCTAAGGATGACGGATTAAGTTTTGCGAATGCGGAACGTCAGCAGCTTCTTTTCTTTACGCGTTTGCTCCAAGGTGTCGCCGGTTTGATGGAGCAGATTGGGAATGTCGATGGCGGCGAGTGGATCGGTGCATTCGACCACGAAGATGTCGCCGGATTGCGCCTGACTGAGCGCTTTTTTGGTGCGCAGCGCCGGAAGTGGACATTTCAGGCCGCGCAGATTGAGGGTCTTTTCCGTCATTGTTTGAGGGTCGTCCAAGCCACCAAAGATACTTATTATATGGGCGATGGCTGAGGATTCCAGCGCGCAACGTATTTCGCGTCTGACGCCGCTTGCGGCGGTGCTTTCGCTCATCGATGCGCGGGTCGAGGCCGTGAAACCGCAACGATGGAACGTAGCCACAACCCTTGGATATACGCTGGCTGAAGATATCGAGACATCGAAGCGGCCTGAGCACCCGATCGCGTTGCGCGACGGCTTTGCCGTCGAAGCCGATACGATTGCCGATGCCAACTCCTATGCGCCCGTGGCACTGCCATCGCCGATCCGGCGCATCGACCTTGGCGAGCCCATGCCGGACGGCACTGACGCCGTGCTGCCGATTGATGCTGTCGCATTCCGTGGCGCGCAAGCAGAAGCCGTCGCGCCGGTCACCCCGGGCGAAGGCATGTTGCCGGCGGGCGGCGACGCAGCGCCGCACGCGCTGATGCGCCGCGCCGGTCAAAGAATGAGGTCCATCGACATCGTTGCTGTGCAGGCAGCCGGAATTAAAAGCGCGCTGATTCGGGAGCCTCGTATCGCGGTAGTCCTGGGCGTCGAGCCGACGATTCCCCTCGGTGGGGTGGGTGGTCTTCTTGTTCGCTCGGTCTTCGACGCTGGCGCGACGGTGTCCAACAAACCCGAGATGACTCTCGATGTTGCGGTTGCCGATTCGGAAAACGATGCCATCGTCGCATTCGGCGGCACCGGCAGCGGACGCCGCGACACCTCCGTGCAGGCGCTGGCCCGGCTTGGGCGGGTCGAGATGCACGGTATCGCAATTTCTCCCGGCCAAACCACCGCGCTCGGATTTGCGGGCACGCGTCCCGTTCTCCTTGTCTCCGGCCGGCTCGATGCCGCCCTCGCAGCCTGGCATTTGATCGGCTGCAGCATCGTGACAAAACTTTCCGGCGGTGGCATCGATGACAAAACAATAACGCTGCCGCTCAAGCGCAAGGTGGCTTCGGCGATCGGCATGACCGAGTTCATCCCAGTCAGCTGCAACGACGGCATGGCGGAGCCGCTCGCGACTGGTTATCTCTCGTTTATGTCGCTGTCGCGAAGTGACGGTTGGATTGCGGTGCCGGCTGAGAGCGAAGGTTTTCCAACCGGCAGCCCGGTTGCCGTCCACCCATGGCCGTAAATCCGAAACAGAGCAGGGCGGGAGCCGCGATCCTCGACGCGGTCAAGCGCGCCGCGCGGCAAGAGCAATTCCTGGAAGTCGTCTCCGCCGCCGAGGCTCACCGACGTTTCGAAGCGTGCATTGACCGTTCGCCGCTTGGTGCCGAGACCCTGCCGCTGGCGGCGGCTCTCTCTCGCGTGCTTGCTGCTGACGTGGTCGCGCCGGTCGATGCGCCGCCGTTCGAGCGCTCCAACGTGGATGGGTTTGCGGTGCGCGCGGCCGATACCGCTGGCGCCAGCGACGGCGCGAGGCGGCGACTTTTGCTCAACGCCGAAGTGGTGGCGTGCGGCGTAGAGCCCGCAATCGAAGTTTTGCCCGGCACGGCGACCGCGATCGCCACTGGCGGGGTCATTCCGCGCGGCGCAGATGCCGTAGTGATGATCGAGCACACCGAACTCGTCGAGGGCGTCGTTGCGCCCGCCATCGACGTGCGCCGCGGCGTCGCCAGCGGGCACTTCATTTCCTACGCGGGCTCTGACATCGCGCGGGGCGAAACGCTGCTGCGCAAAGGCACGCGCATCGGCTCGCGCGAGATCGGCATGCTGGCGGTGTGCGGATTGGCGGCGACCGAGGTGGTGCGCCGCCCGCGCGTTGCCGTGCTTTCGACCGGCGACGAACTGGTTGAGCCCGGTCGGCCGCTCAAACCGGCCGGAGTCTATGACAGCAACGGCGCCATCCTTGCCGCCGCGATCGTCGAGGCCGGCGGTGAGCCGGTGCCGTTCGGCGTTTTTCCCGACGAGGAGGTTGCGCTCGAACTCGCTATGCGCACCGCGCTCGATTCCTGCGATATCGTGGTGCTCTCCGGCGGCACCTCGAAGGGCGCGGGCGACCTGTCGCATCGCGTGGTGTCGCGGCTCGGTGCACCCGGCATCCTGGTGCATGGCGTGGCGCTCAAGCCCGGCAAGCCGCTGTGCCTCGCCGTCATCGGCGACAGGCCGCTCGTCGTGCTGCCCGGCTTCCCCACCTCGGCGATCTTCACCTTTCATGCCTTCGTGGCGCCCATCATCCGCGCGCGAGCAGGTCTGCCGCCGGAAGCCGCCCGCACCATCACGGCGCGCGCCCCGGTGCGGATCGCCTCCGAACTCGGCCGTGAGGAATTCGTACTCGTCTCGCTGGTCGAGAGCGAGGTGGGTCCAATTGCATTTCCCACCGCAAAGGGCTCGGGCGCAGTGACCGCGTTCTCCCAGGCCGACGGATTTCTGGTCATCGACGCGCTGGCTTCAGCTCTCGACGCCGAGAGCCAGGTCAACGTAACACTGATCGGCGAGGCAACGCGTGCGCCCGATCTGGTCATCATGGGCAGCCACGACGTTGCGCTCGACGTGGTCGTCGGCGCGCTCGCCGAGCGGGGATTTGCTGCGCGCACCATCGCCGTCGGCAGCCTAGGCGGCGTGGCAGCATTAAGCCGCGGCGAATGCGATCTGGCGCCCGTACACCTCGTCGATCCGGCGACCGGGATCTACAACAAACACCTGCTCGCACCCGGTCTTTCGCTCGTTCCCGGCTGGCGCCGCATGCAGGGATTCGTTTTTCGAGTCGGCGACAGACGCTTCGAAGGTCTCAGCGCCGCTGCGGCGCTCAAGGCGGCGCTGGCCGACTCTGCCGCGCTCATGGTCAATCGCAATACCGGCTCCGGCACCCGCGTGCTGGTCGATAGTCTGCTAAGCGGCGCGCGGCCGCCGGGCTACGCCAATCAGCCGCGCTCGCACAATGCGGTTGCCGCTGCAATTGCGCAAAATCGTGCCGATTGGGGCGTGGCCATCGAGCCGGTGGCGCGCATGTACGGATTGGCGTTTCTGCCGATCGCGCCCGAGGAATACGATTTCCTGCTGAGCGAAGAGCACCGCACGCGGCCGGCTGTGCAAGCGTTCCTCGAGGCGTTGCAGGATGAAGCGACGCGCGCCCGAATCCGGGCGCTGGGCATGGCATTCGGCGATGAATAAGCCTATTGAGCGGCCGAATTCGCCACTTGTAATATAGATTTGGCTTGCGACGCTGGCACGTATAGGACTTGAGAATGGTCAAGACACTCGAAAAGGCTATAGCGGAAGTGACAGCGCTTTCGGACAACGATCAAGAACAGATCGGTCGACAATTGCTGTCGCACGTTGAAAAGCTTCGCCGCTTGCGCGAGGAGCTCGATAAGGGCGCTCGTTCGCTCGATGCTGGCAAAGGCCGAGCTTTCAGCGTTGAAGAATTCATTCGGCGAAAGATCAGATAACAATGGCCGAGGGCGAGGGCACCCATATGGTCGCCCGAAGCGCTCGGCGATATCGATGAAATTTGGGATTATTACGAGCGCGTTGCCGGCAGAAATATTGCAGAAAATATTGTCCGTAAAATCGGTGAAGTGATCGCTACGATCGAAGATCATCCCTTCGCCGGGCGATCGCGTGATGAATTGCGTCCGGGATTCCGGTCGCTTGCGACGACTCCGCATGTCGTCTTTTACAGGGTCAAAAATGACGTTCCTGAGATTATCCGCATATTAGACAGCCGACGGGACATAGAGCGGATTTTTGCGGATTAGTTGCTGGGACGCAGATACACTCGCCGAATTGGGCATGGAATTGGTTCACGAATAATCCATATAATGTTGCATGCGCATCATCGGCCTTGCGGGCTGGAGCGGTTCCGGCAAGACGACGCTGATCACGGCTGTGATCCCGGTTCTGGTCAAGCGCGGCCTCAGGGTCGCGACCGTCAAGCACGCGCACCATGACTTCGACACCGATCAGCCGGGCAAGGATTCGTGGCTGCACCGCCAGGCAGGGGCGAGCGAGGTTGCGGTCGTATCGAGCCGGCGTTGGGCCATCGTTCATGAATTGCGCGAGGAGCCAGAGCCGCCGCTCGCCGATATTCTACAAAAGCTCAGCGCCGTCGATCTGGTGATCATCGAAGGGTTCAAGCGCCATGCCCATCCCAAGCTGGAAGTTTTTCGCGCCGCCATGGGCAAGCCGCTGCTGCACCCGGATGACGATTGCATTGTCGCCATCGCCACCGATGCGCCTCTGCCGCAGGCGAGCGTGCCGGTGCTGATGCTCGACGATATCGAGGGCATCGCCAACGTGCTGCAGGCCGAGGCGTTGCCGCGCGATCAGATCGGCAAAGTAAGCGAAGTGCCGGCGGAGACCGCGTGATGGCGCAGCTTTCCGACGACTGCTTCGCCTTCAACGGTCCGCTGCTTCCGATCGCTGATGTCGAGCGCCTGATTGCGGAGCGCGTCGCGCCGGTCAGCGGGCAGGAGACCGTGACATTGCGGGAAGTCGCCGGGAGAGTGCTCGCCGAGGATGTCGTTGCTCCGGTCGATCTGCCGCCGTTCGATAATTCGGCGGTCGACGGTTACGCGGTGCGCGCGCAGGACCTCGACGGCGGACGCGACAGCCGGCTGGCGATTGTTGGTCGGGCGGCCGCCGGGCACGCCGCCGATCATGTACTCAAAGCCGGAGAAGCGATCCGCATCTTTACCGGCGCGCCGATGCCGGCGGGCGCCGACACCGTGTTCATGCAGGAGGATTGCCGCATTGAAGATGACGCTGTCATTGTGCCGCCGGGATTAAAGCGCGGCGCGAACACGCGGCTCGCCGGCGAGGACATCGCCGCCGGCGCCATGGCACTGCCCGCCGGCCGGCGCCTGGCGGTGCAGGACGTGGCACTGGCGGCCGCACTCGGTCTTAGCGCGCTTCCGGTGCGCCGGCGCGTGCGCGTCGCGTTGTTCTCGACCGGCGACGAGATTGTCGAGCCGGGAGCGAAATTGCCGCCCGCAGCGCTTTACGATTCCAACCGCCACATGCTCGCCGGCCTGATCAAGCGCTTTGACGCCGAAGTCACTGACCTCGGCATTCTCCGCGACGATCGACAAAAGCTTGCGCAGGCGATCGGGTCTGCCGCAGTCGACCACGATCTCGTGTTGACATCCGGCGGTGTCTCGACCGGAGAGGCCGATCATGTACGCGCCGCGATCGAAAGCATCGGCCGCATCGTGTTCTGGCGGCTGGCGATAAAGCCGGGCCGGCCGGTGGCGATGGGAGTCATCCGCGGCCCCCACCCTAACCCTCCCCCGCAAGCGGGGGAGGGAAGGGAGGGAGCAGAGGGCGCAGCCTTCGTCGGCCTGCCGGGAAATCCGGTGGCGGTGTTCGTGACCTTCGTGCGCGTGGTGCGGCCGCTCTTGTTGCGGCTTGCCGGCGCGCTGCCTGAGCCGTTGATCGCGCTGCCGGCGCGCGCGGCATTTTCCTACAAAAAACGCAAAGGCCGGCGCGAATACGTGCGGGTCAAACTGCGCGCGGCGTCCGACGGCGCCATAGAGGCGATCAAGCACGCGCAGGACGGCGCCGGCGTGCTCACATCGTTGACCGAAACTGACGGCTTGGCCGAGCTGAACGAAGACGTGACCAAAATCGAGCCCGGCGCGATGGTCGGATTTCTGCCGTATGCGACGCTGATTGGTTGAACCGGCTCAGGCGTCCGGGTATTGCTTCGCAATCTCCTCGGCCCGCTTTGCGTCCTCCGGCGTGTTGACGTTGAAGAACGGATCGATCGGCGCGTCGGGCCAATCGGCGATGGCAACACCAAATCGCTCGGTCCACAGCTCGATCTTACGCAAACCTTCGCCCAGCAACACGCGCCGCAAGTCTTCGCGCAAATGCACCGGCCACAGCCCAACAACCGGATGCCGCCACTCGCCCGAGCGCGCGCAGGCGAGCGTTGCGCCGGCGGCGAGCCGCGTCTCGTGCAAGCGCCCAAGCAAATTTTTCGGCAAAAACGGGCAATCGCCCGGCACGCTGGCGAGCCATGCGATATCGGGCGCATTGGCCGCGGTCCAATCGAGCCCGGCCAAAATGCCGGCAAGCGGTCCGGCAAAATCCGGCACGCTGTCGGCAACCACCGACAGGCTGGTATCGGCAAAGCGCGCGGGATCGCCGTTGGCGTTGATGATGATGCGGCTGCACTGCGGCTTGATCCGCGCGAGCACGCGTTCGAGTATGCTCGTTCCGCCGATACGGATACGGAGCTTATCGCCGCCACCCATGCGGCGCGCGAGGCCGCCGGCAAGGACGAGGCCGAGGGTAGGGGGGAACGCCATGACGCGTCATTCCGGGGCGCCACGAAGTGGCGAGCCCGGAATCCATAACCGCGATCGGTGAATATGGATTCCGGGCTCCCTCGCTTCGCTCGGGCCCCGGAATGACGGCGCTGCCTCACTCATCATGCATCGCGGCCTTGCGCCGGTGCTTGGCGCTCTCTTCCTCGACATAGGCGAGGTCCTGATCGAACACGATGCGATCCTCGCCGGCGAGCGCAATGAAGCGCTTGCCGCGGGCGCGGCCGACGAGCGTCAAATGGGCCTTGCGTGCCAATTCCACGCCCCAGGCGGTGAAGCCCGAGCGTGAAATCAGAATCGGAATGCCCATGCGCACCGTCTTGATCACCATCTCGGAAGTGAGCCGGCCGGTGGTGTAGAAAATCTTGTCGGCGGCGGAAACGCGATGCTTGAACATCCAGCCGGCGATCTTATCGACGGCGTTGTGACGGCCGACGTCCTCCATATACACCAGCGGGCGATCCTGCACCGCGAGCACGCAGCCGTGGATGGCACCGGCTTCGAGATAAAGCGAGGGCGTCGTGTTGATCTTGTGGGTAAGCGTATAGAGCCACGACGTGCGCAGCTCGGCTTGCGGCAGCGTGACGTTCTCCAGCGCCTCCATGAGGTCGCCGAACACGGTGCCCTGCGCGCAGCCCGAAGTCTGCACTTTTTTCTTCAGCTTTTTCTCGTAATTGGTCTTGCGCTTGGTGCGCACGACGACGACTGACAATTCCTCGTCGTAATCGATGCCGGTGACGACGTCGTCGGGTTTGAGCATGTTCTGGTTGAGGAGGTAGCCAAGCGCCAGATATTCCGGATGGTCGTTGATGGTCATCGCGGTGACGATTTCCTGCGAATTGAGGAAGATCGTCAGCGCCCGCTCGACCGTGACCGAAGTCTCGATGGCGGCGCCGGTCTGGTCGAGGCCGCGCACGCGCTCCGTCAGCCGCGGGTCGTGCGGGTCGGGCCGGATCAGATACTCGTCCTCGGGCGAAGCCATGCCTTAATGTAGGGGAGTGCGCGCTCCGGCGGAAGCGCACATGCAGAGGCCCGGCTTTTGGGCCGGGCCTCTGCACATTCACAACGCGTCGCTTGAAAATTGCTCTCCGCGCAGGCCGTCAAACGGCCCAGTCACGAGAATAATCGCAGCGCAATACCGAGGAGCCACCGCAATAATCCGCGTCCCGTAACGCCTCCTTTGTCGCCGCATTCCCGGTCCGCCAATTCAACGGCACAGCCGGTGAAAGGTTCCATCGCGCCGGGTTGCCGGGGCGCGGCGCCGCCGGCAACGAACGTTGTATTTCCGACTTTGGGCAGCTGGCCTCGGTTGTCAGGGAAAGCCCTGTCGCTATATTGCGGCCATCTTCTAGCGTGGCGGTTCGGAAGTCCGCGCCAGTCTTGCCGCGGGCTCATGTGCGGACTTCCGAACCGAAGCACACTAGCGCCGGAGGGGTGGCCGAGTGGCTGAAGGCGCACGCTTGGAAAGCGTGTATACGGGAAACCGTATCGTGGGTTCGAATCCCACTCCCTCCGCCACCTCGCTAATCCCGCATCGCCAGGTCGCCGGCGCCGTTGAGCCGGTCGAGCATCATCAAGTTCTCGAAGGCGCGCGATTTTTTTGTTTCCTGGAAATCGGCGCCGAGGCAATCGGCGAACTTGTCGAACAGCTCCTCGCGTGACAGCGGATGCTGATGGCTGCCTTTGGCGTATTCGACCGGCCCGCTTTTGAACGTCTTGCCGCTCTTGGTGGTGATTTCCACTGAATCGGCGGGTGCGAAGGCCGAACCCGCCATCGTTGCGTCCGTCGTCGTAAACGACACGAGCGGGAAAATCGCCTGCACGTCCGGCCGGCGCACGAAGCCGTCGGTCAGTTCGGCCAGTCCGACCTTGCGCGCGACCAGCGCCGAAGCCATGGCGAACTGCATGGAGAATTTCGCCTCAAGCCCGGTCTGCGGGCGGCTGTTGCGCAGCATGCGCAGCTGCGTTTCACCGGTGGAAACCTGAATGCGTTCGACTGCCTCGGGCTTCACATCGTGGCGTTCGACTAAACCGAGGGCGGCGTCGATCGAACGGTGCGTGGCGTAGCAGATCGGATAGCGCTTGATGTTCAATCCCTCGCCGACGATGTGCCACTCTTTGTTGGCGGCGACGAAGGGGCGATCGCGCTCGGCCTTGCCTTCGGGCGACAGCGCCGCCAGCAGGCCTGACGGGTGTTCGAGAGCGTCGAGCGATGCCGTCAGCCCGGCCTGCGTCAGCCGCGCGGCGATGACGCCGGATTGCGCCGCGCGCGCCACCTGGAAGGATTTGGTCATGGTGCCGAAATTGGCGACCAAGCCCGCCGACATCGAGGCGGCTATTGCCATGGCGGTGGCCGCACCGTTGCCGTCGAGGCCACGCAATTTGGCGCAGGCCGCCGCCGCCGCCACGGCGCCGAGCACCGCGCTTGGATGCCAGCCTTTGCGGTGCAGCGGGGTGGGCTCGCGCGCCAACAATTCGGCCCATACCTCAAAGCCGGCGACGTAAGCGGTCAGCATTTCGGCACCGCTCGATCGGCAAGCCTCGCCCTGCGCGAGGATCGCCGGCACGAGCACTGCGCTCGGATGGCCGTCGAGAGAGACGTCGTCGTAGTCAAGCACGTGCGCAGCAACGCCATTGACCAAGGCCGCGCTTTCGACACTGCGTCGCTCGCCGGAAGGAATGAGCGAAGCGTATGCCGCGTCAGGAGCGTGAACGCCCAGCTCGCGATCGACGAGGGCGATTTCCAGATCGCGTGTACCTGCGATCAGAACGCCGAAACAATCGGCGATTCCGGTGCGGGCAATAGCGCAGCCTTCGCCGGGAATCTGGTGCGGATTCAAATCGGCGACGAAGCGCCCGAGATCAATGGTGAGCGAGCTCATTTCGGTCTCCGGTCAGGTTGCCGCGGCGGCCCATTTCAGAACCGGGCCACAGAATGGTCGGCACTCGGCGGCGGCGTCAAGCCGGTGCAACGCATCTTCTCGGGACGGCGGCTCGCGCGTCGTGGTCATGGACATTCTCTGGTATTTGAGGGAACCGGACATCGACGAAGCGATGAACGAGGAGGAGGCTGCGGAACCGTTCAGAGGGCGCAATGCACTTCGTGTTGGCCGCGTGCGCCACAGAGCCAGCGCGCGAAACGTCGCCGCGCCTGACTCGTACACGAAAACGGCGGTACGCGAATGAGCAGGCCGTTTTAGGAACCGACCGCGGCATCGCACGTTGCAATCAAGGTCGGAGCGGGCGAGTGACCGCGCTTCCAGCCAGAACAGCCAACACAGGATCGATGAAAATGGGCCTCTTCTCCAAGGACATCAAGAATATGGATGATTTGTTCGTCCACACGCTGCGCGACATCTATTACGCCGAGAAGCAGATCGTGAAAGCGCTGCCGGAGATGATCGAGAAATCGAGCGACGCGCAGCTCAAACAGGGATTCCAGACTCATCTGCGCGAGACCGAGAACCACGTGAAGCGTTTGGAACAGGTGTTCCAGCTTGCCGGCAAGAAGCCGCAAGGCGTCGATTGCCCGGCGATCGACGGCATTATCGAGGAGGCCGAAGACGTGGCCGGGGAAGTCGAGCAGAAATCGGTTCTCGATGCCGCACTGATCGCCGCCGCGCAAGCGGTCGAGCATTATGAGATCACCCGTTATGGCACTCTGATTTCGTGGGCGAACCAGCTCGGACGCAAGGATTGCGTGACATTCCTGCAACAGAATCTCGACGAAGAGAAGGCGACTGACAAGAAGCTCACGGCGATGGCCGAAGCCCAGGTAAATCGCAAGGCTGCCTGAGCGGCTCAGGTCGCCGCGCAAGTCAGCACCCTTGCTGCGGTGAACCAGATGTCCAATATAATGCCGCGTTATTCCGTCTGTCCGGAACCGACAGGAAAGGAAGTGCCGCGATGGAACCAAAAGGTTCCGGCGGCGTTCGAGACTTGAGAACGCGGGAGAGGGGCAATAACATGCCGCAAGCAGGATTGGGCCTCGCCGGAGTCCAATCTGATCTCGGTCCGGCTGAGCTTTGCTCGGTTCCGCAACATCAGCCAACGGCGCCGGTATTAGCGAATTCGGGCTTCTTCAACCAGATTCTCGACCTTTTGCCGGCGGCCATCTACATCACTGATACTGAAGGAAGGATCACCTACTTTAACGAGGCTGCGGCCGCTTTATGGGGCCATCGGCCGCGATTGAACCGCGACCAATGGTGCGGCTCCTGGCGGCTGTTCTGGCCGGACGGCACGCCGATGCGCCATGACGAATGCCCCATGGCCATTGCCCTCAAGGAGAAACGCGCGGTGCGCGGCGGCGAGGCGATCGCCGAGCGCCCCGACGGCACGCGGGTGCGATTCAGGGCGCACCCCACACCGTTTTACAACGCCGCGGGGACGATGGTCGGCGCCGTAAATATGCTCATCGATATAAGCGAGCATCAGCGCGCAGAACGTGTCTCCCGCCATTTGGCCGCAATCGTCGAATCCAGCGACGATGCGATTGTCAGCAAGGATCTCAACGGCATCATCTCGAGCTGGAACAAGGGAGCGGAGCGGCTGTTCGGTTATTTCGCGGAAGAAGTCATCGGCAAGCCCATCACGATCTTGATTCCGGCCGACCGCCAAGATGAGGAGCCCCGAATTCTGGAGCGTATTCGCCGCGGCGAACGCATTGACCATTTCGAGACGATACGCCGGCGCAAGGATGGCAATCTGGTCAACATATCGCTGACCGTGTCTCCCATGACTGACGGGTCGGGAAGAATCATCGGCGCTTCGAAAATCGCCCGCGATATCACCGAACAGAAACGCCGTGAGGAACGGATCGCCCTGCTCGCCCGCGAGGCGGATCATCGCACCAAAAACCTGCTGGCATTGGCGCAAGCGACCGTTCACCTCACCCAGGCCGATACGGCAGACGAGCTGAAAGAGGCCATCGACGGGCGACTGCAGGCGCTCGCCAAGGCGCACGCCTTGCTGGCGCAGTCGCGCTGGGCCGGTGCCGATTTGCGACTAATGGTGGAGGAGGAGTTGTCGCCCTACATCGGCAACGGCGACGCCCGTGCCGAGATCGCGGGGCCCAGCCTGATGCTCGAAGCCGATCCGGCACAAGCCCTCGCTATGGCGCTGCACGAACTGACCACCAACGCGGTCAAATACGGCGCGCTGTCGACGCCGCAAGGGCGGGTGAGAGTCGAATGGCGGCTGCTACCGGGCAAGCGGTTGGCGTTTTGTTGGAAGGAGAGCGGTGGGCCGCCCGTGTCGCCGCCGCGGCGGCAAGGTTTTGGCACGCGCGTCATGGAGCGCATGGTCTGCGGCCAGTGCAACGGTGAGATCGATTTCGACTGGCGCGAGGAAGGCGTCGTTTGCGAAATCACCTTGATGACCTGACCGGCGGCCGCATTTAACTGCAAGCAGCGTCTATGGCTTCCAGCCCTGCATCCATGCGGGCGGCGTCTGCGAGTCGATAAGGATGAAGGCGATTCGACAGGGCTTGCCGCTGTTGTTGACCCAGGCGTGGTTCGTCCCTTGCTGCACGACGACGTCGCCGGCCCTGACGTGAATCTCGCTGTCGTCGAGCAGCATGTCGATTTCGCCATCAAGCACCAGCGCGTAATCGATGCTGCGCGTGCGGTGAGTGTGGGCGTGGCGCTGATAGCCTTGCGTCGCCGGATCGATGCCCATGCCGTGCAGCATTTTATTGTGATCGACCGGCGGGGCGTGCGCGCTTTCCGGCGCGAACTCGACGACGCGGAAGATACCACCGTTGGCGGGCGGCGGCACCGCGACCGGCGTTTGCGCGCGGTCGGTCGAAACCGACACGTCGACTGGAAACTCGGTGGTGACCCAGAGGTTGGTAACGCCGGCGCCGCCGGGGCGGGGTATCGCTGCGATCTCGCTGTCGAACAGCACGATCGCCTTGCCCTTGGCGTCATGGCCGGTGACGACCCGGCGCGTCGGCTTCAGTGCCATGTTCTGCTCCTCCCTTGCAGCTTGATGGCGACCGCCATCTGTTTCGCCGCGGTCACCGCATCAGCCTTGACATCATCAGCCTCGATCTGCCGACCGGTGTCGCCGGCGCCACTAACGCGGAATATGTCCCTTATCACATATGCTCAAGCAAGACCGTGCTGCACAAGGTTTATCACGATCGTTCGCGTCCTTCGCATGTGCTGCTTCCGATCATTCCCGAGTGACCAGGCCGCGCCCAGGAGACAAGCTGCGGTCAAATACTTGCTACCGTTTTCAGCCGCGCCCGCGGGTGGATTTCCGATTGCGCCATCACCGCCGTTTGCGCGCGGAAGCGCTCGACGATGCCGCGCACGAACGGGCGAATCGCCGGTGAGGTCACCAACACGGCCGCCTCGCCATCGCGTGCGGCTTGTTCGAATTTGTCG
>JASHRW010000204.1 GCA_030037065.1 Xanthobacteraceae bacterium | reverse complement strand
CAGTCCCCCAGACTGGTGCGCTAACCGGGCTGCGCTACGCTCCGAAAATGCGGCCGGACTATAGTGAGCCGCTCCTGGCGGCGCAACAATGCTCGCGTGCCGGACCTTGATCACATAAGGTGGCGCATCTCCTGCCATTGATTCCCGATTACTGGATCCGACGTGAAGCGGCTTTACAGCGCCACCCTCAATTCGCTGCGCGGCTTGGGTTACGCCCTGCGCTACGAAGCCGCGGTGCGCGAGGAGGCGATCCTGCTCGTTATCGGCGCTCTGCTTGGCGTTTTCATCGCGCCGAGCGTGGCTTGGTACGTCGCCATGGTCGGCTCGCTCCTGATTCTGCTTGCGGTGGAATTGTTGAACACGGCGGTCGAAAAGCTGGCCGATTACGTCACGCTTGAACGTCATGTTGAAATCCGCCGGATCAAAGATTTTGGATCCGCCGCGGTATTCTGTGCACTGTGCCTTACCGGACTGATATGGCTTGCGGCGATTGCGCTGCGCTATGGCTTTCTGTGACAGAGGCCGCCCTCAGGGGCGTGAATGCAGCATAGCACCGCGCCGAAAAAATCGTTGATTAGGATGCGCAAGTCGACGTTTTGCGGTCGATGCTGCTTCGTCAGGACGCCATCGCCGCCATTGCGGCGTCCGGCTCGTCCTCTCCGGCGGCGTTCTGCCGCTGCCGAAGATTGAGGGTGGCGGCAGTCAGCCCCCATATCAGTCCGAGCAGAAGAAAGAAGTGACGCCAATGATCGGTATCGACGATGAATCCCTCGCATACTTCGCCGACGAACGCCGCATAGGCGGCGATCAGATAGTGCTGCCAAGGCGTTGAAACGAGCGCAGTTCGTACCCCGATCGCCAGCGTGACCAGGACGAGGGTGAGATACGCGGCGCCGCCGAGCCAGCCGTAAACCAAAAAGCCCTGCATGTAGACGTCGTGCTGTTGCCCGCCGAAAATGCGGCTGAACTCGAACGGTCCCAGGCCGTTGGGATGCTCGAGGATTTGGCTGAGAGCCAATCGCTGGAACCAAAAACGGCCGCCCGGCCCCACGTCGTAGGGCTGGATCGCTTTCGCCCGGACAAAAAGCATGTCGCGCACGGAATCGATCGAACTGAGCGCCATCACGAGCAAAGCTGCCGTCAGGGCGGCGCCAAGCGCGAACAATATGATCCGGTTGCGCATGCGCGGATCGGGCGTTGCCGCGTATAACAGGACGGCAGCGACCGCCGTCGAGACGGCGAAATGCATCCAGGCGCCGCGAGAAAAGCTCAAAAACAGACCGCCAAGGAGCGCCAGCAGCACGATGAGACCGACGAGTCGGACACCGCGCAGCATAAAGCCGATGATCAGCAAAAGGAGCGGGAAGACGAGGAACGGTCCGTATACGTTCGGATCTTTGAAAGTCGCGCTGACTCGGTCATTGTCCAAAAAGATCTGATAGTGCGGAACCAAATGGAAAAAGCCGAGGTAACCGGCCGCGGTCGCAACTAGGGCCGCAAGAATATAGGCGCGGCGCAAGACGAGAAGCCTTATCAGGCTGCCATCACAGAACAGGCAGGCAAACATAATGCCCGCGAGTCCAAGATAGACCGACGTTCCCGCATACTGGATCGTGTTTTCCTGGTCGCCGACCTGAACGAGGGAAAAGAATCCGCCAAGCAACCAGACGATTGTCAAGATGAGAAGCGGCACCAGCTTGCGATCGAATCGAACTCGAGCAGCGACGCACATAGTCAACAGCACGAACATCATGGCGTCGTGCGGCGAAGGCTCGACGAAGGCGATCGCGCTAAACAGCACCGTGACGAACAGCGTGATATTCAAAACGCGCTGGGCGAGTCCGCGCCGGTCAATATCGCCGTCGGAGAGCGCCGACGCGACGGCGACATCGATTTCACTCAATAGGCGCTCTCCCAATTCAGCAGCGCAAATGGCGTCCGCGCCAGGATGTAAAGATCGAACAAAATCGACCAGTTTTCGATGTAGTAGAGGTCGTGCTCGACGCGCCGTTGGATCTTCTCGTGGCTGTCGGTTTCGCCGCGCCAGCCGTTGATCTGCGCCCAACCGGTGATGCCCGGCTTGACTCGGTGGCGGGCGAAGTAGCCGTCCACCGCTTCGTCATAGATGCGATCCGCGGCCTTGGCGTGCACGGCGTGTGGGCGCGGTCCGACCAGTGACAGGTTGCCGGCGAACACGACGTTGAGCAGTTGCGGCAGCTCGTCGAGGCTGGTCTTGCGGATGAAGCGGCCGACGCGGGTAACGCGAGGGTCGTCCTTGGTGACGAGCTTCTGCGCCGTCGCATCGGTCTGCTCGACGTACATCGAGCGGAACTTGTAAACCTCGATCAGCTCGTTGTTGAAACCGTAGCGCCGCTGCTTGAACAGTAACGGACCCTTACTGTCGAGTTTGATGGCGAGTGCGACAAGCAGCATGACGGGCGACGCGCAGATCAGGGCTAACGTGCCCACGATTTTGTCGAACAGCCATTTCATCACCACGTCCCAGTCGGCGATCGGCCGGTCGAACAGGTCGAGCACCGGCACGTTGCCGATATAGGAATAGGAACGCGGACGAAACCGCAGCTTGTTGGTGTGCGCGGAGAGCCGGATGTCGACCGGCAGCACCCAAAGCTTTTTCAGCATCTGCAGGATGCGGCTTTCGGCCGAGATCGGCAGCGAGAAGATGACGAGATCGACGCGCGTTTGGCGGGCGAATTCGACCAGATCGCCGACGGTGCCGAGCTTTTGCACCCCCTCGCAGCTTGCCGGGCTGCGCTGATCGCCGCGGTCGTCGAATACGCCGATCACGCGCACGTCCGAATCGCGTTGCGCTGCGAGCGATTGGATGAGTGACTCGCCATTGGAATCGGCGCCGACCACGACGGTGCGGCGATCGAGACGGCCTTCGCGCGTCCAGCGGCGCACCAAAAGGAACAAAGCCCGGCGAAAGGCAATCAGCGTAATAAGGCCAAAGACATAGAAGCCGGCAAGCCACGCGCGCGAAAACTGATCGCCGGCTTTGGCGAAAAAGGACATGCTGATGGCGATGAGAAAAACCACCGACCAGGCCGAAGCAAGCCGCATATATTGTTTTTCATGGCCGCGGAATGCCTGGACCTGGTAGATATCGGCAATCTGGAAAGCCAGCATCGCCAACAGTGCAATTCCGGCTATCGCCGCGGCGTAGTGCCACGCGAAACCATCCCTTGGCACGACATAGCCGACATAGACGGCGAGCCCGACCAGCGCGACGAGGGCAACCTCGATCAGCCGGACCGTGCCGGCGAGCACGATCGGAGAATATGCGCGAGTGAACGGTTGGGCGGTAACTTTCAGTGCGGCCGGCGAAAGCTGAGTCACCCGCCGCGGCTTGGTTCGCCCCATGGTCGCGGCCGCCGATGGTGCCGACGAGTCGAAAAGCATGCTGCGCTCGGGATCGGCCATGATTTACGCAACTCGTTGCCTAAAGTTCGGGCGCGGCCCGCCCCGGCAGCTAAGCCGGCAAAATAGTGAATAAAGTTCAAAAATTGGTTAGGTGGGTTGAGCGACTCTTCGCTTGGCCAGCGCTTCACGATAGGCCGCAAGCCCGCCTTCTACCATCGTACTCACCGAGAATTCGGCCCGTACCCTGGCATTGATCGCCTGCGCAATGCGATGCAACTGCTCGGGGCCGTCGAGCGCCCTCCCGATCGCGTCCGCGAGCGCCGGGACATTGTCGGCTTGGATCAGGTGAGTGGCTTCCGCGCCGAAGATTTCAGGAATACCGCCAACCCGAGTTGCGATGATTGGGACTCCGGCGGCTGCTGCTTCCAGCACGACGTAGGGGAGGGACTCCGCACGTGAAGGCACGACAAGGATTTGCCCCATCGAGAAGGCGTCGCGTGCAGGCTGATGCCCGACAAAGCGTACTTGATCGGCGACGCCGAGCCGCTTGGTGAGGTCCTTCAACTGCGGCTCGTCCGGGCCGTCCCCGGCAATGGTTACGTCCACCCGACGCCCGGATCGCCTGAGCATCGCCACGGCTTCGATCAGGACATCGAAACCCTTCACACTTCGCAGTTCGCCGACGCTGACGAGGTCCGTTGCATCGGAGCGGGTTGTGACGGCAACAAACTCGGCTTCGCTAATGCCATTACGCACGATGTGCACCATTGCGCGCGGGGGCCCAATTTTTTTGGAAAATTCCTCGGCGATATAGCTACTTTCGAACAGGAAGAGATCGGTGCGCCGGTTGAGCAGCCGCTCCAGGGCACGATAGAATCCGCCGGCGACGGTGTTCGGCGCATAGACTAATGAACCGCCGTGCGGCGTGTAGACGCGTACCGCGCCATTGGCGCGCGGTACGAGCCGCACCAAAGCGGCCCCCTTGGCGCCGTGCCCATGGAGCACGTCCGGCGCCAGTGCTTCGATCCGCCGCGCGACGAAATACAAGGCGGCGATATCACCGATACTGAGCTGGCGCATAATGGGGATGCGTTCAATTCCGAACGCAAGTTGCGGCGCCAGCTCCGCCAGGACGGCATTGGCGCGCGCGCCGCCGGTTAAATTATCAACGATCAACCCGACCCGGTGTCCGCGTTCGGCCTGGCCGCGCGCCACGTCGAGCACATGGCGAAATAATCCGCCGACTGGTGCTCGCAAGATATGCAGGATTTTTAGACTGCGCGAGGGCAACGCGGCTGCGGCCGGCTCGCTCGTGACGGCGCGACTGACACTGGTGAGCGAGCTACCGACGGGGACGAGCATAGAAGC
>JASHRW010000203.1 GCA_030037065.1 Xanthobacteraceae bacterium | reverse complement strand
CGATGCGCCTCTCGCGGTCGGCCGCATAGGCCAGACAGGCGCGGATGTCTTCCTCGGTCAACTCAGGATAATCGGCGACGATTTGCTGATGCGACATGCCGGCGGCGAGCCAGCCGAGGACATCGGCTACCGCGATGCGCAAGCCGCGAACGCAAGGATGTCCGCCGCGTTTGCCCGGCTCAATCGTGATGATCTGTTGATAGTTCATAGCAGAAACTCTCATTTATTCGTCACTATAACACCTTGTTGCACGACGGTCACGCGCGCACGAGTATAGACATCAGACCTCTTGATCCTACCGCTGTTTGTGGAGCCTGGAATAATCCCCTCCCCCTTGCGGGAGAGTGTGGCGCAATCGCGCAGCGCGCGATTGCGCCGGGTGAGGGGTAAACAATCGCCTCACGCCGCGTCGACCGGCCGCACGCGCCGCGTAATCTTTGCGCCATGCTCACGTTCGATCACTGCGATGTCGTACTGGCTTTGCAGGTTGAGCCAAGAACTGCGCGCTGTTGCCGAAGTAGTGGCCGAAGCGGGCAGCGATGTCGGCGCTGATGGCGCGGCGCCCGTTCAAAATATCGGTGATGCGGCCGGACGGCACGCCGATGTCGATCGCAAGCCGATTGGCGCTCAGCACACGCGCGCTCAGCTCGCGTTTCGGCAGACGGCCCGGATGCACGGCGGGGGGGCATGGTTTCATCCTTTGTGGTAGTCGACGATCTTAGCTTCCCCTCTCCCCCTTGCGGGAGCGGGTGGGCGCGTTGCGAGCAGGCGCGAGCAACGCGCCAGGTGAGGGGTCAGAGATTACCCAAAGCCGTCTCGACTGATACTTCCCCTCGCTGGCTCGCGGGAAAGGGTGGTGCAATGGCGCACGGCGCGATCGCACCGGGACAGGTCTAGCCGCGGCATAACCCTCCGAGGACTTTGAGAAGCCTGTTCGACGAGTCGTGCTTTACCGCCCGCACTACATCCTCGTACTCCTCACATTTGTGAATCTTTTGAAGGAATGTCACGAATTCGGTCCTGCTCAACGGACCAGTCTTCCTATATCTCTCCCACCCGTCATTGTAATTCACGCCACAAACCGCAAAATTTCTCCCGGCGTAGTCGTCCATTCTCCATTTCATCCAGTCTGCAAACACGCCTCGATCGAGGAAGTTGTGTTTGTACGCTTAGTACTCGTCAAACATTAAACCGAAGAATTGGCGATAAAGCTCGTGCGCATCGGCGATCTCCTCGTCGCTTGGCGTCATCTGATTTTCGGCGGCATGTGCGCGTCTGAACTTTTGGTTTCGTTCATGGATGTTCTGCACGAGATCGTGAAACCGCTTTGTGAAGCCCAGCATAAAATCCGCTCTTTTCATCCCGCGATTGAGCCGAGCCGTCACAAGCCAAGCAGCAACGAGAGTAGAAGCTCCGCTAATGGCACCCCCAAGAACCGGCGGATTGCCTACTACCCAATGCCATCCTTGCGACAGCCACGACATACGAGTCTCCTCAAGCCCTAGGATGGGCGCGCGACATGCTGAAAACAGCGAGCGATTTTACAATGGGTTTTATTTCTTGCAATCATAAATTGTAGCTCGCCGATGTAGAAATGAATACGCAACATCAGATGTTAGAATCGGTCGATGACACGCGGGTCGAGCGGCGCGGCGGCTACCGCTTGATGCTCGTCTTCTCTGACGGCACCGAGGGCGAACGCGATTTCTCCGACCTGATCGGGGACGGCGGCGAGATGGTCGAGCCGCTGCGCGATCCTGCGTTCTTCGCGCACATTTTCCTTGACGACGGCATTCTGACCTCGCCGAACGGCTCCGATCTCGATTCGATTGCGCTGCATATGGACATGAAAGGGCGCGGCCTCTTGCGCCGCACGGCGGCGTAGGACGGTAGCATGGACGAGCGACCCGCGTACGCATACTGCCAGAACTTCGCCGGGTTTGCGTCCAGCAAATCGCGGAGCGCGAAGGCAAGCCTACCGCACGGATCGATGGTGGAATCCGATTCACTGTCCGCCCAGGGGCCGGCCATAGAATCGCTAATCCGCTCGCGCCCTCCCGCGCTCAGTTAAGTTTCCTTTAGGCTAGCGCGTATCCCGAATGGAGCGGATCTATAGGCTGCAGGGCCGAATTAGCGTGAGTGGTATACGATCATACTTCCGATAGACGGAGAAATCCGAGTCGAGCGTCAGAATATCGTGACCGTCGTGGATTTCGGCTATGCGAACAACGCACGCGTCGGCGCGCGACGTCGGTACGTCGCGATATTTGTGCACGAGCTTGCGCGCGCCCATGATGGCAAATGGGGCGCCGCCTCTGCCGCAGCGAAGTCGGGTCTGCCCGCGAATCGGCAGAAGTTGCCTTGACTCATTTCTGTCGCTTGACAAGCGACAGGCGACACAACTATTCTTTCATATGATCCGCTCGTTCCGTCATCGCGGCCTGAAGGCCCTGTATGAAGGGAGGTCGGAAAGACGAGTGTCGCCGCAACACGTCGTTCGATTGCGCGACATTCTCGCGGTTTTGGACCGCAGCCGGAAGCCGGACGACATGAACTTGCCAGGATTCCGCCTACACCCGCTCAAGGGCGTACTGAAAGGGCATTGGGCCGTTTGGGTCTCGGGAAACTGGCGCGTAACCTTTCGTTTCGAAGCGGGCGATGCGTACGATGTGGACTATCTCGATTATCACTAAGCCGGTGAACGCCGCCGATGCATGATCCTCCTCATCCCGGCGGAATCGTCCGCCGCCAGTGCCTGGAGCCGCTCCGCCTCTCGGTGACGGAAGCCGCCGAAGGACTGGGCGTGACGCGGCAGGCGCTGTCCGATCTGCTCAACGGCAGGGCCGGCGTCTCCGTCGACATGGCGATCCGGCTGTCCAAGGCTTTTGGGTCGAGCGCGGAAACCTGGCTCGGCCTGCAAACCGCGTATGATCTCGCGCAGGCGCGCGAACGATCGCGCCGTATCAAAGTGCGCTCTTTCAAGGCGGCGTGATCGCGCGAAGCGGATTGGGTACAGCCGCCTGCGCTGCAAAACCGCGAATCATTGCCGAGTGAAAAGCGCGCCCCGGCGTTCGGCCCCGTGCCGCCGCGGGAAAAAGCCCCGTAAAATCAATACCAAAACCCGACGCAACGGCGGCGCTTGACAACCTCCGCGCGATCAATAGAAAGCGCGCCGCCTCGCTTTCGTACAGGACGCCGGTCGCCTGACAACGGCCGGCGGAGCGAGGGCGGTGCCCGCGGGCAGGGCTCGTCACCTTGCTCCCGGGCGGCTCCGGCGAACACGCCCGGCCGGCACGACGACCGGTCCGCGGGGCAACCCGCTGCACTGAAGGACGGCAGGGAGCGGGTAACGCCCGCTGCTGTGTAGCCCCGTCCCAG
>JASHRW010000202.1 GCA_030037065.1 Xanthobacteraceae bacterium | reverse complement strand
GTTCATCAGCCCGCCGAACCAAAAACTCCATTGCAGCAGACGCTGATGGCTGACGTTGGCGGCCTTCGGTAGGCCGGTCGTGCCGGACGTATAGATCAACAGCGCGCGATCGGCGATGCTGACGCCACGATGCTCGGCGGAAGTAAGCTGCGCGGCCGAATGCCGTTCGACCTCGCGATCGATGCGTGGAACCTCATCGTCCGCGCCGCCGCCGTGCAGCCAGATTTTCGGCCGCGCCGAAAGCTGCACGCACGCGCAGGAAAACTCTGCGGCATATTCCGCTGCAACGATGACGTGCTTCGGGGAAACGACGTCGATGCAATGAGCGAGCGCCGGACCGCGAAGATTGGTATTGATGAGCGCCACGACCCCACCGACGCGCCCGATGCCGAGCCAGATCGCCATGTATTCCGGCCGGTTTGGCATCATCAGCGCCACGGTTTCGCCGCAAGCGAGATTTTGCGCGAGTGCCCAGCGCGCATAGCGATTGGCGCGCGCGGCGAGCGACCGGTAGGTCAGAGATTCCTGCGGAGAAAGCAAGGCAGGTGCTTCGGCGCGTGCCGCTGCAAGCTCTTCAATGACATCGAGCAGCAGGCGCTGCGGCTGTCCGGAAATCGACGCCGTGGACTCGAGCGCGCGCACCCAGTCGCGTAGCGCGCTCTCGTTGCCGGAGCTCGCCGATGTCGATCGCTGCGTTTCTATGAGAGCCATGCGCAATGATCGCCCAATACCGCGAATCTTCCGGTTCGAAATTAGATAAAATTTGAATCGTTTTTCGCCACTGCACCGCATATCGCAGGGCGCGAAGCGTTTCTCCCGCATAGCAAACAATTAAGGTTATTGCTTCGAAGTAGCCGCGCTCGAATTGTTCATCTCGACGAGCACGAATAAGAAACCGAAACTGCTTACAATTGCGCCCATTGCCAATGCGTGGCGGGGAAGCATGAAACGCGAGACGATCGCCGTCCACGGCGGCTACGAGACCGATCCGACGACAAAGTCCGTCGCCGTCCCGATCTATCAGACGGTCGCTTACGAGTTCGACAGCGCCGATCACGGCGCCGCGTTGTTCAATCTCGAGGCGTCCGGTTACCGTTACAGTCGCATCAGCAATCCGACCACACAGGTACTGGAGCGCCGCGTCGCCGCACTCGAGGGCGGCCTCGACGCGCTGTGCGTCGCCAGCGGGCAGGCCGCGCTAAACTACGCGATACTCAACCTCGCCGAGATGGGCTCCAACATCGTCTCGGTGCCGCAGCTTTACGGCACCACCTATACCTTGTTTGCGCACATTCTGCCGAGCCAGGGCATCACGGTGCGGTTTGCCGAATCCGATCAGCCCGATGCGATGGAAAAGCTGATCGACGGCAAGACGCGCGCCATCTATTGCGAGAGCGTCGGCAATCCGGCCGGCAACATCTGCGACATCGAGGCGCTCGCCGCAATCGGCCAGCGCCATGGCGTCCCGCTGGTCGTTGACAACACCGTGGCGACGCCGGTGATGCTGCGCCCGATCGAGTACGGCGCCGACATCATCGTGCACTCGCTGACCAAATTCATGGGCGGCCATGGCACCACGCTCGGTGGCGCCATCGTCGACAGCGGCCGTTTCCCCTGGAAGGCGCATGCCGACCGTTTCCCGATGTTCTCCACGCCGGACGCCTCCTATCACGGCATGGTCTATACCGATCATTTCGGCGACGCCGCCTACATCGCACGCTGCCGCAGCGTCTATCAGCGTACCACCGGCGCGGTGATTTCGCCGCTGTCGTCGTTCTTGCTGCTGCAGGGTATCGAGTCGGTGGCGCTGAGGGTCGAGCGCCACGTCGACAACGCCCGCCGCGTGGCCGATTTTCTGCGCGCAGATCCGCGCGTCGCTTGGGTCAATTATGCGGGCTTTGCCGACAATCCTTACAACGCGCTGGCGCATAAATATTTCGGCGGCCGCGCCTGTTCGCTGATGACTTTCGGTATCGTTGGCGGGCTCGAAGGCGGCAAACGGTTCTACGACGCGCTCAAGCTGTTCAAGCGGCTGGTCAATCTCGGCGATTCGAAGTCGCTCGCCTGTCATCCGGCCTCGACCACCCACCGGCAAATGTCGGCGCAGGAACAGGCCAAGGCCGGCGTGCTGCCGGAAACCATCCGGCTGTCGATCGGCATCGAACACATCGACGACATCATCGCCGATCTCGACCAAGCGCTGGCGGCGGCGCAGACGCGGCGCTCGCCGCTGCTCGCGGCCGAGTGACGTTGCACTTGGCGCGGAGACGATAACCCGATGCCCCTCTTTCTCGACACCGCGCAGACCGAGTCCGAAGACGATGTACGGGCCGCCAATTGTGTCACCATCGGGCTGATCAACAACATGCCCGACGCGGCGCTCGAAGCAACCGAGCGGCAATTTACCGATGTCATCCGCTTGAGCGCACGCAATACCGTCGTTCGCCTGTTGCTGTTTGCCATTCCGCAAGTGCCGCGGGGCGAAGCGGCGCGCCGCGACATGGCTGCTCGCTATCGCGACATTGGTATGCTGTGGAATGCGCATCTCGACGGCTTGATCGTCACCGGCACCGAGCCGAAGTCGAGGAATCTGAAAGACGAGCCGTATTGGGCCGCGCTGGCGCAAGTGATCGACTGGGCGCGCCAGAACACCAATTCGACCGTGTGGTCGTGTCTGGCGGCGCATGCCGCAGTGCTGCACTCCGACGGCATCGAGCGCAGCCCGCTTCCGCAAAAGCTTTCCGGCGTGTTCGATTGTGCGCCGACCGGCAGCCATCCGATGCTGCGCAATGTGCCGCTGCCCATGCCCGTTCCCCACTCCCGCGGCAACGATTTGTCCGAGCGGGGGCTCAGATCGGCCGGCTACCGCATTCTCACGCGTTCGGTTGAAGCCGGCGTCGATATGTTCGTGCGGCAGGAGCGAAGTTTCCATCTCTTCCTGCAAGGCCATCCGGAATACGAGGCCGACACCGTTTTGCGCGAATATCGCCGCGACATCGGTCGCTATCTGCGCGGCGAGCGTGACAGCTATCCGGCAATGCCGCGGGGTTATTTCAATGATGAAGCGAAAGCCATTCTCGAGGCATTCCGCAATCGCGCGCTTGCCGAACGCGACGGCGATCTCATCAAGAGCTTTCCGACGCGGCGGCTGGAAGCCGGCCTCAGCGGCGCTTGGCGCCGATCGGCGATCGCCATTTACGAGAACTGGTTCGACTATCTGAAGGGACGCAGGGCGGAGATCCGCTCGCCGCTTGTGCCGATGCGGCGCGCATGGCGCGATTGGCCGCGGCGCGGCATCGAGCTCGCCGCCGACCGCCGGCCCACGTAACGTTCGACAAACCCGTACGCCGTTTTGCCGATAGGCGCGACGCCGTGAGCGCGGGCGCCGTTTACGCTTTGTTGGCGGCTGCGGCGGTTTAATGACGGCCAACAGCCGATGGGGGCCGCCTTGTCCATGCCAGTCGTCTTCGCTCGTCCCGCCGATATCGACCTTGCTGCCGATCCGATCCACCCGCATTGGGTGATTGACGGCGAGCCGGAGGCGCGCTCGCAGCGGCTTGCGCAAAGCGCCGACGGCACCGCTTCGGTGATGGCTTGGTCGTGCAGCGCCGGTCGCTTCAACTGGAACTACACGGTGGATGAGACGGTCCACATCATTTCCGGCGAAGTTTTCGTCACCGACCACAACGGGCAAACCCAGCGGCTTGGGCCTGGCGACATGGCGTTCTTTCCAGCCGGCAGCCGCAGTACCTGGTACGTGCCAGTCGAAGTGCGCAAGCTCGCGGTCTGCCGCCACAACATGCCGCGACTACTCGGGCTACTGCTGCGGGTCTGGAACAAGCTGGCGCATCGTCTGTCCGACTATTCGGTGATTTTTACCGAACCGGAAGGCGACGGCGTGCCGGAGCCTCACCGCAACGCCACGCGCGCTCAAGCCGAGCGCGTCGCCGTCCGCTAGGACGACGCACCGCCAATCCATGCTATCGTTTTCGCGCCGCCACGATGGGCGCGGCGGCAACCGTTTGCTCGCGCGGTGCTGCGCAGCAGGGATATTGCCATGCTCAAGACCGAAGGCGTTCTCCACTTCACCATTCCGGTGAAAAACCTCGACCGCTCTGAAAGGTTCTACACCGAGTTGCTCGGCTTTGAGAAAGTTGGCCGCACCGACCGCATCGTCTTCCTGCGCGCCGGCAACGACTTCTTCAATCTCACCTACTCGGCGAACCCGATCACGCTCAATCCCGAGGGCGAACACCAGATTCATTCGGCGTTCCGCGTCACACCGCAGACCTACGACGAAACGATCGAGACGCTGCCGCAAAAGGGCGTCGAGATCTTCAAGGAAGAGAACCGCGAGTCGGGCGTGTTCGTCGGCCGCAGCGCCTATATTCGCGACCCCGACGGCAATGTTATCGAGTTCATCGATCTCAAACGTGCGCCCGCGAGGACGTGAAACCATGCCGCATAAACCGATCCGCCGGATCGTCACCGGCCACGACGGCAGGAACATCGCCAAGGTCATTCGCGACGGCGCTGCGGCCAATACCAAAACGCCGCGCGATGGCGTTGCCTCGACGCTGATGTGGTGCACCGATGCGATGCCGGCCGACATCGGCGCCGGCGAAGATGTCGAGGACATGGGCGCGCGCATCCTGGGCACGGCGCCGCCGGAAAACGGCTCGCGCTTCATCGTCATGGAATTTGCTCCCGGCATCACCTCCGAAATGCATCGCACTGAAACCATTGACTACATCGCCGTGCTGGACGGCGAGATCGACATGGACATGGACGATTCCACGGTGACGCTGCGCGCCGGCGACGTCATGATCCAGCGCGGCACCAATCACGCCTGGGTCAATCGCGGCACGGCGCCGGCGCGGCTTGCGATCGTGCTCATTGATGCCAAGCCGCTCGGCATCGGCCATCCCCGCCTGCGCGGCCAGCAGGCGCGGTAAATCATTCTCCCCTTCTCGCGCAGCGGTTTTTGAGTTCTTGGAGACGAGCCGTTGGCGCGCCAAGCGCCATGCCGCCGGCGCCATCGGATTCAATCGGCGGGGAACAGCCGCATGGGCATGCCGCGGTCGGGGCGTAGCGTCACCCGCAATTTCGGTTTCGGAACGTAGCCGGGGCGCAGACGGAGCGTAAAGGCGGGAAGGAGCGTGGCCAGAATGGCGGTCGCCTCCGCCAGCGCGAAGCCCATGCCGATGCAGATGCGCGGCCCGGCGCCGAACGGTATGTAGACGTAACGGTTGCGGGCTTTCGCCGCCTCGGCATCAAACCGTTCTGGAGAGAAGGCGTCGGGGTTGTCCCACAGCAGCTCGTGGCGGTGCACCGCATAAACCGGGACGTAAACGACGGTTCCCGCTTTGACTGTTTGCTCGCCCAGCCGAATCTCCCTTTGCGCCTCGCGGGCGATGACCGGCGCCGGCGGATAGAGCCGCATCGCCTCGGCAATTACCTGTCTGGTATATGTCAGCTGCTCGATGTGATCGGGACGTAGCTCGCCACCGGCGGTCACCGCGGCAATCTCGCGCCTGACACGCTGTTCTGCCGCGGGATGCACGCTCAGAAGATAAAATGTCCAGGTCAGTGCCAAGGACGTCGTTTCGTGTCCTGCGGTGATGAAGGTCAGCAGGTTATCCCGAATATCGCCGTCGTTCATCGAGCGGCCGGTTTCCGGATCCTTTGCTTGGACCAGGAGCGACAGCAAGTCGTGCTGGCCTGATGGGTTTTGCCGGGCTTCGGCGATCAGATCGCCCAGGACTTGCTTGAGATACGTCTTGCCGCGCCGGGCCTTGCGGAATCCGGGATGCGGCAACCAGGCGGGCGCTCCGATGATCGTCAGCGCCGTGACCCACGAAGTCGATTCGAGGTACTCGGTAATCGATCGCTCGATCGACGAAGGATCGATATTGCCCCGTCCGGACAACATCGTTGTCAAAATGACATCGAATGTCGTTCGCATCATTTCGCGGGCGACGTCGATTTCGGCCCCCGCCGGATATGACAGCCAGCGGTCGCGCGTGCGCTCTGCGCAAGAGATCATCGACGGGAACAAGCCGAGGAGGCTTTCGTGACGGAACATCGGCGCGGCGGCGCGGCGCTGCCAGCGCCACTTGGCGCCATCGGAGGTCAGGATCGCCTCGCCGAGCGCCGGCTGCAGCGCGCGCCGCATGATGATTCCCTTGTGGAAACTGTCCGCGTCGTCGACCAGGACTTGTTTGATCAGCTCGGGATCGGTCACGAATAGATAGCGATGCCCGAGCACGGACGACTGATACAGCTTTTGTTTGTAGACCTCGATCGGCCAGGTTTCGATCGGGTTTCGGACGATCCCTGCCAACAGGCGGAGCCCTGACAATGGCCGGGCAGGGGGATCGATTCTGGCGGGAAGAACGTCCATTTGAGAGTTCACAGCACGACCGGGCCGTCCATTGTCACCCGCGCCGGCGCGAGCGCTTCGGCGAGACCAAGGAGTTGCGCGCGGTCGCAGAAGGCGGCGATGATTGTCTTCGGCTTGACGGCCTGTGCCAGCGCGACAACGTCCGACAACCGCGGATGCACGTTCCAGCGCAGAAACTGCGCACGGCCGCTTTTGATCAGCCGATCGGCCGGCGTGTTCGGCGCGCGATAGCCGGTGAACACGATCGCCGGCTCGGTATTATGCTCCCACTGTTCCAGGAATTGTTTGGTGGCGCCGGAGGTCCCGTCGGCGGAGGCCGCGACCATGATGCCGCGCGGCCTGACGATCGGTTTCGCCGAGACCATCAGCGCCTTCATGTCGTCGTCGGCTTCGGCGCGCAGCGAGGCGTTGTCGCTCACCAATTGCCGCAGCGCCTTGGTGGTCGCGTCATCGAGGAAAATATCGGTGTGGCCATAGCGCAAGATTTCCAGCGCGAGTTCGGGGCCGCGGCCATTGGCCGGCGCCGGCAGCAGCAGCGGGCCGCGATCGACATAGGGCGCGATCGCGCCCCAACACTCGCCGAGCGTTTTTTCGTAAGTTCCGTACGAGCAATCAACGAGCGCGACGGCAGCCGGTTTTGCCGGCGGGTCGTAGGCGTAGAGGATCGATTCCGTGGACCAGTCGCCGGTGTACAGGAAGCCGCCACCGATCTTAAAGTGCAGCCAGACGCCGCCCGGCGCATGGCCGTTGCGGCCGGTGGTGACATTGATGCCGAGCAAGTCGCCCGTGCCACCGACCGGCAGCGGCCGCACCTCGATGCCCTGCGGCAGGTCGCGGGCGACGATGTCAGTGGCATAGACCGGCGGATTACCGAGCTTCTGCAGCAGCGCTAAGCCGCCGATATGATCCTTGTGGCCGTGGCTCAAGACGAGCGCATCGAGCGGTCCCAATCCGTCAACGTCGGGCAATGCGCCAGGTGGCGGCCCTTCGCCGAGATCGAGCATGATGCGTTTGCCGGCGGTTTCGAGCACAAAGCAGGCCGGCCCCTTGGCGCCGGCACCGGAAATGAGCCGCAATGAGTCCGATGCCATGCTTGCTTTCCTTTTCCCGGCTTTTGCCCCGTCGCTGACGTTGACAAGCGCAAGGGGCGTCCTTAATCAACGCCTTAAAAGGAATAACCCCATGAAAGTCCGTAACTCTTTGAAATCGCTGCGCGGCCGCCATCGCGACAACCGCCTCGTGCGGCGCAAGGGCCGCGTCTACGTCATTAACAAGACTCAGCGGCGCTTCAAGGCTCGCCAGGGCTGAAGCCGCTTTTCCTCCCATCACAAGTGATTGGGCCAGGCCGCGATTTCTCGCGGCTGCTCAATTGCGCCGCATTGTTCACGTCCATTTGCGCGGTTTGCAGGCTTGTTGCCGGGCAAGAGGCGAATAGACTCTATGTCGATGACTGCGCGATTCCCGCCCTTGCGCGTACTGGCCGCTATTCTCGTGCTCGCCGTTGCGGGAGCGTTCGCGTTGCCGGCGTGGGCGCAGGAGGACAACGAGCCGCAAGACGGCTGGGCGCAGCCGCCGAGCGACCTGCCGCCGGTCGTGCGCGGTGCTCCGACCAGCAATCTCAAGACGCTGTTCGAGGCGCTCAAGATCGCGCCGAACGAAGCGGCCGCCAAGGCGATCGAGTCTCGCATCTGGGCGGTATGGATGATCTCCGGCAGCGATACCTGCAATCTGCTCATGGCGCGGGTGAAGGCGGCGACCGATGCCAAGGACTACGATCTCGCGATCAAGCTCCTCACCGCCGTGATCGAGATCAAGCCGGACTATGTCGAAGCCTGGAACCAGCGCGCCACCATCTATTACATGAAAGACGATTACGCGCATGCGATCGCCGACCTCGGCGAGGTCTTGGCGCGCGAGCCGCGCCATTTCGGCGCGCTGTCCGGGCTGGGCCTGATGCTGCAGGAGCTTGGCGACGACAAGGATGCGCTCAAGGCCTATCGCGACGCGCTCAAGATCGATCCTCACCTTGAACACATTCCCGACGTGGTGCGGGAATTGAGCGAGAAGGTCGAGGGCAGGCAGATCTGAAGTCGGAGGTGTGAGAGCGCTGCTCAATTGATTCCAAGCAGCCGCCGTACTTCATCGAGATCTCTGCTGCACTCGCTGGCATTGCCGGCAGTATCGGCCTGTATGGCGCGTTTGAGCGCCGCGACCACAGATGCATTATCCGCCGCTCCAGCGTTGCGTGGCATGCCTTGGCCGGTTGGATTCGATGGCGAGATACCGAGTACCTGCTCCAATTGTGTGATCTGCGCAGTGCAGGGACCCGCTTGCGCGATGCCTGCGCTTGTCAATGACGCCAACACCGATACCAACGCGACCCATGATCTGTTCATGACTGACCGGGCTCCGATGAAGGAATCGAGTTTGCGCCCGCTACCTTAACAGCTCCGCCGTCAACCGCCAGCTACCGATTCGCAACGTTGCCGCCGCGCGCCGCCGCTATCTTGCGGAATGCGGCGAAAACGGGTGCGGACCGTCGAATCGAAAACGCGAACGTGGCTCGGTCAGCGTTGCTGGAATGTGCGTGAGAGTTTGCACGGGCGAAGAGTGATTTGCTGGATTAACCGAACATTAACCATCCTGAGTATGTCTAACGCCCAAACAACAAATCTCGGCAGTCCTGCCTTCTGTTGTTTGACGAACTTATCCCGCTTGCCGGTGGCGTTTCGAGTCAGATTCACAGTGTCAGCTTTGAAGTGACATCGGAGAGATACATGAGGACACGGCTACTGAGAGGAACGGCGATCGCGATACTCATGGCCGGGAGTTCGGCCTATGCGGCAGATCTCGATACGCTGCTTAAGGCGCCGCCGCCGGCGCCGCAGTTCAGCTGGTCGGGCTGTCATGTGGGCGTCAATATGGGATTGGGCGACGGCCATCTGCAGTGGCAGGATACCCAGTCCGACGGCAATATCGATGGCACGGGAACAACCCGAACGGCGCATACCAATCTTTCGGGCGGGGTTGGTGGCGGTCAGCTCGGTTGCGACATCGAGTTGGGCCCTGGGCTGGTCATGGGCATTGGTGGCTCGTTCGACTGGTCGGACGTTGCCGGGACCAACCAGGATCAGTTCAACGTGCCCTGGACGCTGACCGACCACACGGATTGGTTCGGCACCGCCACCGGCCGCGTCGGCGCAGTGGTCGACAGGGTCATGGTCTACGGCAGGGGCGGCGCTGCTTTCGCTCACAACAATCTCGAGATCGAGAACAGCGGTGTCACGCTCGGCACGCCATCGGACATGCGCACCGGATGGACGTTGGGTGCCGGTCTTGAATGGCCGTTTTCTCCGCACTGGTCGATGGTGCTCGAAGCCGACTATTACGACTTCGCGGCGAAAACTGAGACCTTCAACAATCCGGCGGCGGTCGCCGGCGGTTTCATCAATCCGCCATTCACGATCAACGTGCAGCCGTCGTTCGAGACAGTGACTTTCGGCGTCAATTATCGATTCGGCGACGGACTTGGCCTTTATTGACGGCGGCTGGTCTGATCTAACCGCAACTACGGTACTGCCAATTCCCGGAGCAGCGGCTGCAACGCCGCCGCATGCCGGCGCCAGCGCCCGATTGAACTGCGATAGATCGGCTGGCGCACCTGCGCAGCGCTCGCGGTGCGGATCGAACGCGGCGTTTGCTGGAAATTGAGACATCGATCATCCCACGGCAAGCCACAATGCGCCACGATGCGTCGCGCCTGTCCCTCGAGGTCGCCGACCACGTCCTCATAGCGCACGTCGAGGATGTTCCCCGGCATGACTGTGTGCCAGTGCGCCATTAATGCGCGATAGCCGCGGCAATAGCGTCCCAGCTCCGCCAAGTCGTAGCTGTAAACGTGCCCGCGCGTAAACAGCAGTGAAAAGCACGAGAAGGCGGTGTCTCGCAGATCGCGGCAGGCATGGATGATGCGCGCGTTGGGCAGCGCCAGGTGGATCAGTCCGGCGAGCAAGAAATTGCCCGGCATCTTGTCGACGATGCGCACGGCGTCGGGCGCAAGCCGACAAGTACGCTGCAAATAGTCCGTTCCCAGGCGGCGTAATCGCTCATCGGACATCGCGGGAACCGCCTCAGGCACACCGCCGTCGGCGGCGCTTATGTGTTCGGCCAGAGCCGCCATGTCGCGCAGTTCGCCGGCGCCGAACACTTGCGGGTGGCTCGCCAGTATCTGCTCGATCAGCGTTGTGCCGGAGCGCGGCAGGCCGATGATGAAGACCGGCACGCCTGACGGATCGCCGACGCCCCGCTTGTCGCTCATCAGGGCGGCGGTGAACACCCGGCGCATCCGCTCGAACCGGGTGAGCGCTCGCTCTTCGTCGTAAGCGACGCGGCGGCGCATGAGCGCGTTGCCCTGCAGCACGTGCGCGAACGAACGCTCGTGCTCGCCCGTATCGCCCAATGCCTTGCCGAGCGCAAAGTGCAGATCGATTTGCTCCTCGGCGTCGAGCGAGGCGGCTTGCTGCGCCAAGTCTTGCATCGCGGCGAGGTGCGGATCGTCCGCCGCGAACCGCTTGGAATTGGCCAGATTCCAGTAAAAGCCCGCTTTCCGCGGCGACAGATTCACGGCTCGTTCCATCGCCGCATTGGCCTCCTGCAAGCGGCCCAGCGCCAGCAATGCATCTCCGAGCTTGCTGTGGGCTTCGACATCGTTGGGCCGTTCGGCCAGGACTTGCCGGTGCTGTGCGATCGCTTCTTCGGATCGGCCGAGCATGTGAAGTGCGGCACCAAGACCGTTGCGCGCGGCCGCATCGCCGGCGTCGAGCGCCAGGGCCTTGCGGAAATGCGCGATCCCGTCCTCGGCCCGGTCGAGCTTGAGGAACGCGTTGCCGAGCGCCACGCGTGCCTGCCCATCGTCGGGCCGCAGCGTCAAGAGGCGCTCGAAATATCCGACCGCCTCCAGATGGCGGTTCAGCGCGGCCAGCGCATTACCCAGGTTCTTGAGCGCCTCGATGTAATGAGGCCGCAGCGCGAGCGCCGCTTCGTAGTGCGCAAGCGCTTCCGCCGGCCGGCCCAGTGTCTGCAGCACCACGCCGAGATTGTTTCTGGCTTCCGCATAGTCGGGCTTGCTCGCCAGCGCTTCCCGGTAGCGGTCGACCGCTTCTTCGTTGCGGCCGAGCATCTGCAAGGAATGGCCGAGATTGTTATGCGCCTCGGCATAGTCCGGTTTGATGGCGAGCGCAGCTCGATAATGTCCGATTGCCTCCTCGTGTCGTTTCAATCCCGAGAGCGCGACGGCGAGATGATGGCGGGCTTCGGCTGATCGAGGTTCGGACTTGAATGCGCGACGGAACAGATCGAGCGCAATGCCGTAGCGGGCTTGTTGCAGCCGGATCAGACCGAGCCGGTAGAGCGCCTCGTAATTGCGCTCATCCGCGGCGAGCGCGAATTTGTAGCGGTGCGCGGCTTCGCGCAGCCGGCCTTGACTGTGAAGCGCGATGCCGTCGCGCAAAGCCCGTGCGGGAGCCGAAATCTCGCGATAGCCGGCCGGCAGGTTTCGACCCATGGAGTACCGTCCTCCAATGCGAAATTCGCCGATTTCGGCACCGTGGAATCATTGTCGATCGCGGCGATTCTCGCAATCCTGGCCGCTGATCGGTTGATCTCGTCAGCGGCGACGGCGCGCCGATACATTTTGCCGCGGCGGCTTCACCCGCGCTTCGCGCCCCGCGGCGCGCATATCCTCGCTCGCATCGGCTGCGTGCTGGAAGGCGTTGTATTGGTCGATGCTGATGAGCGCCAGTCGGTCCCGCCCGTTTTTGGTGATGATCACGGGCTCGGCCACGGCTACGTCGCTGAACTGCCCGAAATTGCGGATCAATTCGGCTGAAGTCACTCTTTTCATCGCCCACTCCGGCCCGGCTCTTGGTCGACCGGGAATTGCGTCAGCTTGTCACGAGACGCGGCAAAAGGCCACGACCGGCGGTCGTCCATCCACAGCAATTGTCATACCATTTTCATATTCGTCGCAGGATGCGTTAACCATACCATTTCGAGATAATTAGTATAATACGTATATTGCTTAATATACGTTGACTACGCATTATTAATGATGAATCTTAGCACCGGTGGCGGAGGTTTAACGGAGCGCCGCTTTGCCCGTTTTCCTTCAAATCCAAGGCTTTACGCGTCAACAGGAGCAGCACATGTCCAAGCGTCTCGTAATGGCGGCCGTAGCGTCGCTGGCGTTCACGTCCATCGCGTTTGCGCAGTCCAATACCGCAACCACTGTCCAGATCGGTGGCATCAACAATTCGTTCACCGCGCAGTCGGGAGCCCGGAATGCTGCCACGACGGTGCAGACCGGCTTCGCCAACAACGCGGGGATTCTCCAGAACGGCTACAAGAGCAGCAGCGCCGCCATTGGGCAAGCCGGCGTGTTCAACAACGCCGCGATTACCCAGAGGCGATAAGCCGCGCCTGAAACGGCCCGCGCCGCGGCTACATCCCGGTGCGGGCCATTAGTTCCTGCCTTGCGCGCGGAAACGCGCGCGTTGGGAGTTGGTCAAACATAATGGAGTGATTCCCATGTTGAGGGCGTGCTTGGCGGCGTTGATGTTGACGCTGTTGCCGTGGGCGGCTTCGGCTCAACAACCGGTCAACGTCGTTCAATCCAATCTTGCGAATGTCTACGGCGCCGTGCAGGTCGGCGCCCACCCCGTGACAAATGTGACGCAAACCGGCGTTGCCAATATCGCCGGCGTCATCCAAGCCGGAGGGTCGCCGTCGACCTCGATCACGCAAACCGGAGCGCGTAATGCAGCGACAGTCGGGCAAATCGGAATTACGACGCGCTCGGTGATCGTACAGAAGGGCGGCCGCTAATGGGGCGCTTGCAGTGCGGCGAACAATGAAGCCCCGACTTTTCCTTGCTGTCGCCGCCATGGCCGGCATTTTGCCCATGGCGGCGAACGCCGCATACAACGGCACGCGCACCCAGGTCAAAAACGGCGGCAACAGCGCGACCGTTGTTCAGAACGGTGTTTCGAACCCCGCGCAGGTCCACATCGTCCGTCGACCCGGCTACACGCGCATCGAGCAGCACAGCGGCAACAATAGCGCAACGATCATTCAGATGACCCCGGCGGCGGGCCTGCGTTAGCCGCAACGTGTTGTCATCTCCGTTGCGAACCGCCGGAGCACCTGGAGCTCGGACGGACCGGCACGGGTAAAGGTTAACAGCGGGTAACTGACCGCACTCGCTTCCGATTTGGTATCTCGGCTGCACGCCGCGATCACTGATTGGGAGCATCATCATGCGTTGTCGCCTTGCGCTTTTCCCGCTTTTGCTTGTCGCGCTCGCGCCGGTGCAAGCTGTCAGAGCTCAGACCCGGGGTATCACGATTACTCCCGGAAACATTACAGCGATTCAGCGGGTCGTTAATAATACCCTGTTCGTTATAGAGCGCTGGCGTAGCAATACCGTTACGTCGGTGCAGACCGGCAACTACAATTCCGTGGATGTCATCGAGCGTGGCCGCAACAATACGGTCAATCTCGACCAGACCGGCGTTACGAATGATGTCGTCGTCAATGAGCGCGGCTATGACAACACCGCAAACGTCAGCCAAACCGGCGTGAGGAATCTGTCGGTGGTGAATCAGCACGGTTATGAGAACGCCGTGGCCGTGAACCAGAACGGCACCACGGCTCAATCCGTCAACCAATCGTTCATCTATCAGCAAGGCTTCAACAACGCGGCGCAAGTCGGGCAAGCCGGCGGAACCAATACGTCAACGATCACACAGGTCATCGCCGCCAATTCCTCGCACAACGGATATCGGCCGCCCATCAGGAATTATGGGGTTCTGCATCACCACGATATCATTCCGATAACGATCGTGGCGACCGGATTGCCGATCAATCACGTCGTCGGCGGCATCCGATAGACGGCCTCAAGACTGGTCACTGCGCCGCTCATTCGGCGCGTCTTCGATGCGCGGCGGAACGCGCTGCGTGGGCAGTCAAGCGCCACGTTCTTTAACGCAAAAT
>JASHRW010000201.1 GCA_030037065.1 Xanthobacteraceae bacterium | reverse complement strand
GATGGTGTAGCCCCTCGCCACGCGCCCGCCTTGCTCGCCGATCTGGGTGCGGATGCGGAAAATCTCGTAGCCGACATTCACGCCATCGACGACGGAGCGCTCGTAAGGATATTCGGCGACGATGTTCTTGTTGAAGAAGCCCAAGGTGTGGACGGACGGCGTCGCGGTGAGACCGACGATAAAACTGTCGAAATATTCCAGCACCTGCCGCCATGAGCCATAGATCGAGCGATGGCATTCGTCGGTGACGATCAGATCGAATGTCTCGATCGGCACTTTGGGATTGTAGACGACGAGCTTGACCTCGTCGTCGTCGCGCTCGAAGGCGGATGCATCTTCCTCCTCCTCGGCGAGTTCCTTGCCGGTGAGCACCGAATAGACGCGCTGGATGGTGGAGATGACGATGGCGGCAGTATTGTCGAGCCCGGCCGGGCCCAGCTTCTGGATGCCATAGAGTTCGGGGAATAAGCGCCCGGAGCCGGGCGGGCTAAAGGCCTGATATTCGGTCCCGGTCTGATTGCCGAGATTGCGGCGGTCGACGAGAAAGAGAATCCGACGGACGCCGGCATATTTGAGCAAGCGGTAGGATGCCGTGCATGCCGTGAAGGTCTTGCCGGCCCCCATGGTCATTTGAATCAATGCTTTGGGATCGTCGCGGGCGAGCGATTTCTCCAGTCCCTCGATCGCTTCGATCTGGCACGTGCGCAAACCCTGGGTGACGAGCGGCGGCATGTGACGCAGCCGAGCGCGCAACGTCTCGGGCTCGCTCAACCAGAAGCGCAACGTTTCCGGCTGATGGAACGTGAATATCCGGCGCGAGCGCGGTTCGGGATCGGCCAGATCGCGGAAGATGGTTTCGGCGCCAGTCGAAACATACTCGAAGCGGCGTTTCTCCGGCCCGCCGGGCAGATAATCGGGCGCACCGCTCAAATAGCCGCGGGCCTGTTCCGAAAATCCGCTGAGCGTCGTGCCGTCCGGCTTGGCTTCGATCGCCCCGCACATGATGCCGTCAACAAAGAGAGCGTAATCGGCCGGGCCTTCGCTGGTGGCGAATTCCCGCACCGCCACGCCAGGACCGGCCGCGAGATTCATTTCGTCGCGGTTCTGAACGATCCAGCCGCACGCTGAAAGCTTGGCGTCGATCTCCGCGCGTGCCCGATCCTCGGGGTGAAAGGCCCTCGCTTCCATGGGGCTACTTTAACGGGCACCGCCATGGGTACTCAACTGCTACCAGCCCGCTCGCGACCACGCGGCGCACCCTGTGCCTAACCCTCTCCTCCGCCTTCGCGCTGACGCGCTTCCGCGTGACTAAAACCGCGCCGTAGCTCGCCGAGCGAGCGTCGGCGGCCCGCACGCGAGGCGAGGGAACAAAATCACGCCGCGAAGGCGCGGACTTCGAGGTGCACGCGGGTCTTTTTCTGCAGCACGCGGATGACATCCGAAAGATTCGCGGCGGTCGGGTTGCCCTTGGGTCCGAACATCCGCATCAGGCTCTTTGGCGGAATTCCCGTCGCCTTGGCCAACGCCGGAAAGCCGATGGTGGCATTGATAAAGTCGCGCAGCACCGCGCGCGCCGTGCCGACCTCGCCTTCGATCAGGGTCTGCACCGCCTCCTGTAAAAGCGCCGCGCGGAATTCCGGATCGGCTTCGATCCTGGCCTTGACGTGATCCCGGAAATTGACGGTGAGAACCATGCCGACCTCACTTACGATGGAGCTTTCGAGCTTTGTATTCGGTCCAGCGGGCCTTGGCTGTCATGATGTCTTCGCTCTGCCGCTTCTTGGTGCCGCCGGCGAGCAGAATGATGAGCACGTCGCCATCCTGTCCGAAGTAAATCCGATAGCCGGGCCCGAAATCCACTTTCAACTCGGCCACGCCGCCGCCGACGCCTTTAACGTGCGAGCGATTGCCCTGCGCAAGCCGGTATAGCGCAATGTCGATCTTCGCCTGGGCGTGCCGGTCCAGCGCATCGAGCCAGAGCTGAAACGGCACCCGGCCGGTCGCCTCGACGAACGACCTGACCGCGATCTCGGCCATAAAGTACCTTATACGTTACCTTATTGCAATCACCGCAAATAAGCACAACCATGGGAAGGTTGCCAACGGCTGAGGCCCCAGTTGGAGGAGCGAATAGGCTAGCGCGAGCGCGACACGGCTCTGCATTGCCGGCCCGCGACCCGCTCACCCGCCGCGCTTCGCGCGCCGATCTCTGCCGACCAAAGAAAGAAAGTGCCCCCCCGACCCCTCCCCGCCATTCGCTACGCGAATGGGCGGGAGGGGAATTGATGCAGCGCGCGGGGAGCGGGGAAATTTACATATCCGGATAATTCGGACCGCCGCCGCCTTCCGGCGGCACCCAGGTGATGTTCTGGTTGGGGTCCTTGATGTCGCAGGTTTTGCAGTGGACGCAGTTCTGCGCGTTGATGACGAAGCGCGGTTGGCCTGACTCCTCGACCCATTCATAGACGCCGGCCGGGCAATAGCGCGCCGACGGGCCGGCATAGACGTCGTGCTCGGACGATTTCTGCAACGCGCCGTCGCGCACCAACAGGTGCACCGGCTGGTCTTCCTCGTGGTTGGTGTTTGACAAATAGACCGAGGAGAGCCGGTCGAATGTCAGCGTGCCGTCGGGCTTCGGATAGGCGATCGGCCGGCATTCCGCCGCCGGTTTGAGCGTGGCGAAGTCGGGCTTACCGTGTTTGAGCGTGCCGAACAGCGAGAAGCCGAGCGTGTTGGTCCACATGTCGAGCCCGCCGAGCGCGATGCCGGCGATGGTGCCGTATTTCGACCACAGCGGCTTGGCGTTGCGCACCCGCCACAGATCGCGCCCGATCGGTGAAGGGCGCCATGCCGCCTCGTAATTCCCCAGTTGGTCGTTGCCGCGCCCTTGCGCCAAAGCGGCGGCGATGTGCTCGGCGGCCAGCATGCCGGACAGCATCGCGTTATGGCTGCCCTTGATGCGCGGCACGTTCAAAAAACCGGCCGAGCAGCCGGCGAGAACGCCGCCGGGGAACGTCACGCGCGGCACCGACTGCCAGCCGCCCTCGCTGATGGCGCGGGCGCCGTAGCAGATGCGCTTGCCTGCGGTGAACGTGTCGCGAATGAGCGGATGCGTCTTGAAACGCTGAAACTCCTCGAACGGCGACAGATAGGGATTGTCGTAATTGAGATGCACGACAAAGCCGACCGCCACCAGATTGTCGGCAAAGTGATAGAGGAACGAGCCGCCGCCGGTGCGGTTGGGAAGCGGCCAGCCGACGGTGTGTTGCACGAGCCCGCTGCGATGTTTTTCCGGCGCGACCTGCCAAAGCTC
>JASHRW010000200.1 GCA_030037065.1 Xanthobacteraceae bacterium | reverse complement strand
TACACCGGAGCGATCGAGAAGTTCAGCCAGGCACCGCTCCAGTTGGGCCTTGTGTCGGCGCGCGATCAGGCGGGCCGGGTGGCCGGGAAGGTCAGCAAGTTCGATAACGAGACGTGTGAAGCCCGAGCCCGCCCAACGGGGCCTATCGGCCCAAACCGCAAGCTCGCGAAACATCCCCTCCACGATGGCCTCGGCTGGTCCCGACAGCCGGTCGCCGAAGGTCCTGAACGCCTGCAATGCCAGGTGATGCTGAGCGTCCAAGACATCGGCGAGCAGTTGGTCCTTGCTGCGGAAATGGTGATAGAGCGTGCGCTTCGTGAGCCGGGCCGCGGCCGCGATGTCGTCCATGGTGACGCGGCTGTACCCAGATCGGCGAAACAGCCGATAAGCCCCATCGAGAATCCTCCGACGCGTCTCGTCTGCGGAGCGCGGCATGGCGACAACCTCTCCAAGTATACTCATTAGTGAATTTACATTGGCGCCGGCCCAAGGGGAACTAGCGGCTTGTCGAGACCCGAGCCAAACCATTGGGATTCGCCATGCCGCACGCATCCTTGACCGTCAGGGACATTACGGCGCGGCCGGTCATTCTGAAATTGAAGCGACCGGTCATCGCGAGAATTGCGACGATCACCGAGTGGCCGCTCATCCTGATCGATCTCCTGACCGAAGAGGGCATCGTCGGGCGCAGCTATCTGGAGCCCTACGTCGCAAAGGCCATGCGCTACCTGGTGCCGGCGCTTGGCGATCTCGGAGCGATGCTCAGGGGCCGACGCGTGGCGCCGATCGAGCTATTCGATGCGGCGCGAAAATCGCTTCACTTCGTGGGCTATGAAGGGCTGTCCATGATTGCTGCGTCTGGACTCGACATGGCGGCGTGGGACGCGATCGCGAAGGCGGCGAATCTTCCCCTCTGCGTGCTGCTCGGGGGCTCGGTCGGCCCCGTAAAATCGTACAACAGCAACGGCCTTTGGCTGAAAGATGCCCAGGCGGTCGCAGACGAAGCGCTGGAATTGGCGGCCGAAGGTGGATTCAGCGGGCTCAAGCTGCGGCTGGGTCGCGAGCGAGCATCGGATGATCTTGCGACCATTGAAGCGGTGCGCAAAACCGTGGGCGAGGATATGCACCTCATGGTCGACTTCAATCAGGGCCTCGATCTCGCTGAAGCTCTACAGCGATGCCACATGATTGACGACCTTTCCCTCGCCTGGATCGAAGAGCCCATTGTTTACGATAACCTCGACGGGTACGCGCGGCTCGCCGCAGACCTGAAAACTCCATTGCAAATTGGGGAGAATTTCTATGGCCCGCGTGACATGCACAACGCGCTTGCGAAGAACGCATGCGATCTCGTGATGCCGGACTTCATGCGCATCGGCGGCGTGACTGGATGGACGAGAGCGGCTGCTATCGCGGGTGGGGCGGGAATACCCGTATCGACTCATCTGTATCCCGAGGTCGCCGCCCACATGATGCGCGTCACGGAGACGGCGCACTGGCTGGAATGGCAGGACTGGGCCGATCCAATTCTTCAAACGCCCTATCAGATTAGAGACGGACTGCTGCATATGCCTGATGTACCTGGAGTAGGACTTGAATGGGACGAGGATGCCGTTGAGGCACATCTCATCTAACTAGCATCGGGTCCATTGTGGGCACTCCGCGGCCGATTGCGCGCACCCTCAGAGGTCGCCTCAGTCGTCAAAATTCAAACCGAGGCACCGTCGAAAGCGACGATTGATTTACGCAGGTGCCGCGTGATGCTAACGTCCGCTTCGACCATGCAGTCAGCGAGGAATAATGACGGAATATCTGGGGCTTGAGGCTTTGCGTGCGACTCCTTTGGTCAGCCAGCCGTTCGCGCATCTGGTGGTGCCCGGATTTGTCAGCGCCGCGGGCCTCGCCGCCATCAACGCCGACTATCCGAAAATCTCCTCGCCCGGCAGTTTTCCGACCGATCAGGTGACGTTCGGCCCTGCATTTCAAACGCTGCTCGATGAACTGGAAAGCGACGAGTTCCGCGAGGCATTCGAGGAAAAATTCAGGCTCGATCTGTCCGGCCGGCCAACGATCACTACCGTACGCGGCCGTTGCGATGCCGGCGACGGCAAGATCCACACGGACTCGAAGACCAAGATCATCACCGTTCTCATCTATATGAACCAGAGCTGGGAAAACGCCGGCGGCCGGCTGCGGCTCCTGCGCTCTGCCCACGACCTCAACGACATCATCGTCGAAGTGCCGCCGGTTGCGGGCACATTGCTCGCATTCAGGCGCAGCAACAATTCCTGGCATGGGCATGAGTCGTTTTCCGGCGAGCGCCGCGTCATCCAGTTCAATTGGCTGACTTCGGCCGGCAACCGGCAGATCGCGATGCTGCGCCATCACACCTCCGCTTCGGTAAAGCGCGTCCTGCAAATGATTTTGCCGGGCCGCGCTTAAGCTCTATGACGTTGCCTCCAGACGAACTTCGCCGCCGCGAATTCCGCAAAATCCTGCTGATCAAATTATCAGCGATCGGCGACGTGGTGCATACGCTGCCCGTTCTCAACAAGTTGCGCGCCCGCTATCCGAATGCGCGAATCGATTGGGTGGTAACGCCGGCGATCGGTGAATTGCTTCGCCATCATCCGGCGCTGAACAACGTCATCGATTTTTCGCGCGATACCAGCGCGCCGCCCTGGGCCTGGTCGGCGCTCTCAAGCTACACGCGGCTCGCGGCAAAGCTGCGGCGCGTCGGTTACGATCTCGCCATCGATCTGCATTGTCAGTCGCGAAGCGCGTTCCTGGCGTTTGCCGCGGGCGCGCCGGTGCGGATCGGCTTCGATAAGGAGCGCCCGGAAGTTTGGGCCAACTCGCGCAAGGTGACCGACGATTTCCGCAAGCACGCCTGGCAGGGCGCGCGCGAAGGCGCCTGGCTGTTCTACACCCACCGCATCCCGCTGCCGACAATGGACGTGCACGTCATCGATCATTATCAAAGCGTCGGCGCGCTTCTTGGTTTCGACGCAAGCCCGACCGATTTTTCATTCCGCATTCCGCAAACGGCGCACGAGCGAGTGGATACGCTGCTGCGTCAGCACGGCATCGGTAGCGCGCGCCCTGTGATCATCGCGCCGCGCGGCAATTGGGAGACCAAGCGCTGGCCGGACGAGAAACCCGCCGAAGTGGCACGGCATTTTCTGAAGCGGAGCAAGGCCGTCGTGCTCGTGGGCGCGCCGCGCGAGCGCCATGTCGGCGAAGCTATCGCGCGCCTTGCTCCGGGCGTCATCGACCTCACCGGCCAAACCACGCTGAGCGAGCTGGCGGCGCTGTTGACCCGTGCCGCCATCTGCATCGCCCACGATTCCGGCCCGCTGCATCTTGCGGTCGCGCTCGGCATTCCGGTGGTCGCGCTGTTCGGCCCGAGCGACACGGTGTGGGCCGGCCCGTACCATCGCGACAACGCGGTGGTGCGCAGCGAGCTGCCTTGCTCGCCCTGCTATCTGCGGCGGCTGAAAAGCTGCACGCACGGTCACGCCTGCATGAATGAGCTCTCTACGCCGGCGGTCATCGAGCGAGCCGAGACTGTTCTGCGCAGCACGCTCGCCCTTGCTTGACGGCGCGCGGCGGCGCGCACATGCATCGATTGAAAGGTGCCATCTGCATAAGATAATGGGCGTTTCCTGATTGTTTTGTCGGAGTCGACGTGACACCGGTTGCTGTCATTCAGCCGAAGCCTGGCATTGGCGACGTGATCTGGCATCTGCCGTTCATCCGCGCCATCGCCGCGGCGTCGCCGGGCGGCAAAATCGCCTTTCTTGCCCCGCCGACGAGCAGCGCGCGCGAACTCTTGGCCGCGGAGCCGAGCGTCGCCGAGACGATCTACTTCGAGCATGCGGGTTCGGAATTGCGGCGCGGCCTCAATTTGATCCGGCTCGTCGCGCTGCTGCGGAAAAATCGCTTCCGCACTATCTGGATTCTCGACCGCACCCTGCGGCCGGCGGTCGCCGCATATCTTGCCGGAATCCCCGAACGCATCGGCGTCGGGCTGACCGCGCAGCGCCGGTTCATCACCAATCCGGGTATTCCACAGAGCCATTGGCACGATTTTCCGATCGAGTGGCTGGTGACGTTGTTGGCCGACATGGGGGTGCCGCTCGCCAGCACCGAACCGAACCTGCGCGTGCCGGACGAGGCGCTCGCCGCCATCGGCACGAAGTTTGCGAACGCGCCGCGGCCATGGATCGTCCTCGGCATTGCCAGTTCGCACGCGGACAAGGAATGGCCGGACCGGTATTGGAGCGAATTCCTCCACGGCCTGCGCGGGCTCACCAGCGGCACGATTTTGCTGATCGGCGGAGCCGCCCAGTCGGCGCGTGCACAAAAACTGATCGCGTCGGCGGCAAGCGCAGACACAATCAACGCCTGCGATCTGGAATTGATCGAGGCCGCCGCGCTGCTTCACCACGCCGATCTTTTCATCGGCAACGATTCCGGCCCGCTCAACCTCGCCGCCGCCACTGGCACCAACGCATTCGGCCTGTTCGGCACCACACCAGTGCTGAAATATTCGAAATTCATTCATCCGATCGTGCCGGACGGCGGCCCGGGGCCGGATGGCCTGCAGCGAATTTTGCCCGCGCACGTGCTTGAGCAGGTCCGCCCCTACCTTTCGCGCCGAAAGCAAACCGCTTAGACGCGGCGACGCGACTCAATGCCAATACGGCGGATAGCCGGAATTCTTCTCCTCGGCCGCGAGGTAGCGCAGCATCGCCGGCCATTCCAGCACGCCATACGGCCGCCGCGTGCCGGGCTGATAGAGATGCGCGGTGTGCGCCAGCACATTCTCGCCGGGCATGGTCAAATCGGTGCGCGCCGCCATGGCGTCGACCTGCGAGCGGCAGGACAGTTCGAGCTGATACATGGTGTTGAACGCTTGCTGGATCGTCGCCCCGCAGGCCAGCAAGCCGTGATTGCGCATCACCATGGCGTCATGCGGACCGAGGTCGCGCACCAGCCGCTCGCGTTCTCCTAGATCGATCGCCGGCCCCTCGTAATCGTGATAGCCGATATGGCCATTGAAGCGGATCGAGGTCTGCGACAGCGGCAGCACCCCGCATTTCATCGCCGACACCGCCATGCCGGCGCGGGTGTGGGTGTGCAGCACGCAGGCCACGTCCGGACGCGCCTTGTGGATGGCGCCGTGGATCACATAGCCGGAGACGTTGATGCCGTAATCGGTATCCGGTTTCCAGACGACGGTGCCTTCGACGTCGATCTTGACCAAACTCGACGCCGTAATCTCCTTATACAGAAGGCCGTAGAGATTGATCAGAAGATGATCGGTGCCGGGAATGCGCGCCGTGATGTGGTTGTAGATGAGATCGCTCATGCCGTAGAGATCGACCAGCCGGTAGCAGGCGGCGAGGTCCTGCCTGGTCTGCCACTCTTGCGCCGATACATTGTTGCGTATTGACTCGAATTCGGTCGAGTAATTCACGGCAGTGTCTCCCTTTACGTAAAGAATAACCCTGCAAACAGACTGTGTCAGCCCAGCCAGCGGACAAACAACATGATGGTCGAAACGAGCGGCGTACTGCGCAACAACGTGAAGGAAAAGCTTGGCCGCGGCGAGGTGGTGGCCTCGATGACGGTCCGCCTCGTTCGCGGCGTCGAGATTGCTCGCATCGCCAAGACCGCCGGCTTCGACAGCCTCTACGTCGACATGGAGCATTCGAGCTTTTCGCTGGAGACGACGAGCCAGATTTGCATGGCGGCGCTCGAAGCCGGCATCACGCCGTTCGTGCGGGTGCCGGGCGTCGCCGACGTGCAGCGCATCCTTGATGCCGGCGCGCTCGGCGTCATCGCGCCGCATGTGCAGACCGCCGAAGAAGCACGCGGGTATGTACGAGCGGCGAAATATCCGCCGCTCGGCGGGCGCTCCAATGCCGGTCCCCTGCCCCACTTGCAGTACCGTTCGTTGCCCACCGCCCAAGCCTATGCGGCGATCAATGCCGCCACCATGGTGATCGTCCAGTTCGAGAGCGGCGAAGCGATCGAGAACGCCGACGCCATCGTTGCCGTCGACGGCGTCGACATGGTGCTGATCGGCACCAACGATCTGTTGGCCGATTGGGGGCTTCCCGGTCAGTACGACCACCCGCGCGTGCGCGAGGCTTACGCGAAAACCATCGCCGCCTGCCGTCGGCACGGCAAGCATGCCGCCGTCGGCGGCTTTGCCAGTAGGCCGGATCTCGCCGCCGAATATGTGCGGATGGGTGCCCGCTATGTATCGACCGGCACCGATCTGGGGTTCCTTTTGGCCGCCTGTACAGCAAAAGCCAAAGAAGTGGAGGACATCGTATTGGCCGGGAAGCCTTGACCGCATCCGGCCGTCGCATCGTGCTACCGCGAGAGGGTTCGCGGGGCCGGTGCCATGATTCAGCCAAAGCCTTGGCAATATGCTTTATTGGCGGTCAGCCACGGGGAAACAAGGGGAAAGAGGGGCTCAAGGTGCTTGCGGCACGCCGATTTGCTCCCGCTGCGACGGCATTAATGCTGGTCGGCGGCGCAATTTTCACCCCGTTGCTCTCATCCGTCCCCGCTCGGGCCGACGATTCGGCGGCCAAGTGCGAAGGCGCACTCCAGATTGCGGTGTTGCCCGCGCCGCTCGCACCGTGGAAGGGCGCGCCATTGCGCGTCCTCGTCGCCGCCGAGAAACCGCTTGCCGGCGAGCTGTCGCTGATCGGGCCCAACGGCAGGGTGGCCGCCAAGTCGACCGCCCCCGAAGGCGGCCCGCCGTATTACTGGTTTGCCGAGGTGGCGGCGCCGGCGGTTGGCGCGTGGCATGCCACGCTTACGCTCGACGGCGCGCCGTCCGGATGCACCACGATCACCCGCGACATCACCGTGAGCGCCCGCAAGCCGGCGGGCCCGCACGCGACGCCGGGAAGCGTCTGGCCGCTGCGCAACAACTGGAATCGCGAAACCGAAAACCTCTATTCCGCCTGGATCGCGAAAATGTTCGACGCGCCGCTCGACCAGGCGCTGACGTGGAAGTCGTGGGATGAAGTCTTACGCGATCCCTCGCGCAACATGCTGTTCAATTATCTCGGTCTCAACGAAGAAAATTCGTTCAGGGGCCTGCCGACCGATTGCGCCCACTTTCTCTACTTCTTGCGCGCCTATTTCGCCTTCAACATGGGGCTGCCGTTCGGCTATTCGAACTGCTCGCGCGGCGTCAACGGCGTGCCGCCGAAGTGTAATCAGTGGTTCAATGTCGAGCATCCGGAGGTGACTCCCCCGCCGCCGCTGCCCGACGCGCCCCCTAACCAGGTGGCGTCCGCCGCACCCGCGCCGGAGCCGCCGCCCAATCTCCTGCAGCGGATATTCGGCCCGCCGGCGACGCCCGCGGCAGCGCCACCTCCGGCTGCTCAAACGCCCGCACCCGCGCCCAAGCATCTCGGTCTTGCGGCGGAATTCCGCCACTATCTGCCGATCATGGCCGACGTCGTGCAGACCGGAGCGCTGCGCGTATCGGCGACCGACGAGAAGACGGACTTTTACACGGTTCCGCTGACCCAAGCGGCGCTGCGCCCAGGGACGGTTTATGCCGATCCGTATGGGCACGTTCTGATGCTGGTGAAGCTCGTGCCCGAGTCGAACGGTGCGCCGGGCGTCTTTCTCGCGGTCGACGCCGAACCCGATGGCACCGTGACGCGCAAGCGCTTTTGGCGCGGCAATTTTCTGTTCACGCACGATCCCAGGCTCGGCACCGACGGCTTCAAACGTTTCCGGCCGATCGTACGCGGCAAAAACGGCGACTTGCGGCGGTTGACCAACGCCGAAATCGCCAAAGACCCGCAGTACGGCGACTTCTCGCTTGAGCAGGCCAGCCTCAGTGCCCAGCAATTCTATGATCGAATGGACGACGTGATGTCGCCCGAGCCGGTCGATCCCGTCAAGGCGATGGAAAGTGCGATCGCGGATCTCGACGAACAAGTGCGGACGCGGGTGATTTCGGTCGACAACGGGCGAAAATACCAGGAGAAGAAACCTACGGTGATTCAGATGCCGGCAGGGCCGTCAATCTTCGAGACGACCGGCGCATGGGAAGATTATTCGACCCCGGCGCGTGACTTCCGGCTGCTGGTTGCGATCGACGTTGTGCGCGGCTTTCCCGATCACGTCGTGCGGCGCGCCGACCGCTATGCCATTGCGCCGGGCAAGAGCATCGCCGACGTGAAGGCCGAACTGGAGAGCGTGCTCGCCTCGGAACTTGCGGCGCGCAAAATTACATACACGCGCAGCGACGGTTCGCAGTGGACGCTCACGCTCAAGGATGTGATCGACCGCGAAGCGGACCTTGAAATGGCCTACAATCCGAATGACTGCGTCGAGGTGCGCTGGGGGGCGCCGGAGGGAAGCGACGAGGCGTCGACCTGTAAGAGTCATGCGCCGGCGGCGCAACGTACCAAAATGGCGGACTATCGCGTTTGGTTCCACGACCGGCGCTGGCCGACATACGCCGACCGCTTCGTGCATGCAGCGGAGTAGATCGCGGCGCGGCGGAGCGAGGAGCGGCCGTTCGACAAGGCGAGCCGGCGCAATTGCAAGGGCGGTCTGCTTGCTCGTCGGCGTCACAATTCTTGCCGGCGTATCTTCGCTCCTGGCGCAGAGCGATCACGTCGGTTCGGCGCTCGACCGCTTGGTTGCCGCTTACCCGGACGCGCTCGCGGGACACGATGCCAACACGCTGCGCTGGCGCGATGGAACGGTCATGCCGGTCGCCGACGGCGTCGCGGACAAGACATTCGCAGAGCTATTGCGGCACGCCTCCATCATCGATCAGTTTCGCATCCCCTACCCGCGCGGCCCGCTGACGAAGCCGCCGCCCGTTGACTCCGACCCGGGCCGGTTTCGCAACACCGCCTTCTTTCGCAAGATGTATGGCGACTGCCAGAAGCGCGAGGTAGCGCCGCACCTCGTCTCGCTGACCTGGCTTCCCAAGACTTGGGGCAAAGCAATTCGCATAACGTCGGTGAACGGCGTCGACCGACAATTACGCGCCGTGTCGGCGGAAATCGACGCGCTGCCGCAGACAATCAAACGCGCCGCCTATCCGATCGCCGGCACTTACAATTGCCGCACAGTGGCCGACACCGGCGAGCCGAGCCCGCACGGCTACGGCATCGCCATCGATCTCAACACTGCATTCTCGGATTACTGGTACTGGCGACGACACGACGGCGCTGTCGTTTATCGCAACCGCATGCCACAGGCGATCGTCGCGATATTCGAGAACCACGGCTTCATTTGGGGCGGCAAATGGTATCACTACGACACCATGCACTTCGAATATCGCCCCGAACTTCTCCAGCCGTGAGTCCGGCCGCGAACCGCAACCGATCGGCCATGGATCGCGAGACTGATCGGCGCCACGCAAAAGCCGCGCTGTTCGTGCCCATGCCGATCTGGAGCAACGCCGGACCACCGGCTCAAGCATATTGACGATTTGAGACGTTGGCCGATGGCGCATTTGCCGCCGCGGGTTCAGCCGCGCTAGCATCGTGCGAACCGTGCGACGGCTGCTGCGCTCTGCAGCGAGCGGTCCGCGTCATTGCCGCCTCCTGTGTCGGCACATTTCGGCAAGTCATGATCTCCCGCTTCACCTACCGCTCCGATCCCATCCGCATCGTGTTTGGCGCTGGCGCCATGGCTTCGCTGCGGAAGGAGGTCGATTTTCACAAGCTTTCCCGGCTGATCGTGCTCTGTTCGCCGTCGCGCGCAGAACTGGCGCGGCACGTCACCGCCGCTGTTGCGGACCGCTGCGCCGCCATCTGCGATATCTCCGTTCCAAATATGCCGCGCCCTGCATTCGACCGCGTCGTCGGCGAGCTGCATCGGCTCAAGGCGGACGGCTTTGTCGTGTTCGGTGGCGGTTCGCCGATCGGGTTGGCCAAGGCCGCCGCCGCGGCGACCAAACTGCCCTACATCGCCATCGTCACCACCTATTCGGGTTCGGAGATGGCGGCGCGCTGGTATCTCGGGGTCGCCGAGCAACGGGTAACCGGCGACGACGCGGCGTGCCTACCTGCGACAGCAATTTACGATCCGGAGCTCACGCTCGATCTGCCGGCGCGCACGTCGGCGGCGAGTGGCATGAACGCCATGGCCCACGCCGTGGAGAGTCTCTACGCCCCGGACACCAATCCGGTGGTGCAAGCCATGGCCGAAGAGGCGGTGCGCCTTCTCGGCTTGGGCCTGCCGCGCGTGGTGGACGATCCGCGCGACCTCACCGCGCGCACCGACGCGCTCTATGGCGCCTGGCTCGCGGCCAACTTTCGTGCCGAGGTCGGGCTCGAGCACGCCATCGCGCAGCGCGTGCGACAATGGTTCGATCTCGACCACGCTCACACCCACGCGGTCGCCACGCCCTATGCGATCGGCTTCAACGCTTCCGCGGCGCCGGACGCCATGGCGCGCATCAAGCGCGCGCTCGGCGTCGCCGATGCGGCCCGCGGCCTTTACGATCTTAATGTCCGTTTCGGGCTACCGACCGGGCTGAAAGGTCTCGGCATGCGCGAGGAAGACCTCAGCAAAGCCGTCGATCTGGTAAGCGCAGTCAAGGTTACGCATCCGCGGCCAGTATCGAAATCCGATCTCACGGAAATTCTTCGCCAAGCCTATTATGGCGCTCCGCCACGGTTTTGATGGATGAGCGGTGGAGCGACGATGCCGAACGAGTCGGGCAGCATGATGCAGGGCCCGGTCGCGCCGCGGGCGCCGGCATGAAGTGGGTGGGCCGCGCCATCCGGCGGCTCGAAGACCCGGCGCTGGTCACCGGGCGCGGCCGCTTCACCGCCGATCTGCCCGCCGCGCATTGGGTGCGCTTCGTCCGCAGTCCGGTCGCCTCGGGCCACATCGTGGCAATCGAAGAGCCGAGCGGCGCGCGCATTATTCGTGCCGAGAATCTTAAGGACGTGCGGCCGATCCGGCCGATGCTGCATAAATTCAATTACCAACCGATCGAGCAGCCGCTGCTCGCCAGCGGCGTGGTGCGCTTCGTCGGCGAGCCGATCGCAGCGGTTGTCGCATCGTCGAGCGCCGAGGCCGAGGACCTCGCCGACAGTGTGCGGTTGGAGATCGCCGCATTGCCGGCGGTGATGGACGCCGAAACCGCGCTGCATCCCGATGCGCCCCGCGTCCACCATGAGAGCGCAACGAATGTCGTGGTCGAGGCGCGGATCGAGACGCCCGATTTCGCCGCGGCTAAGGCGGCGGCAGACCGCCTCGTCACAGTGACGATGCGCTCGCGCCGGCAGAATGCCACGCCGCTGGAGGCCCGCGCCGCGCATGCGGCCTTCGATCCGGGAACCGGCCGCACGACGCTCACGTGCACCACGCAGATGCCGCATCTTTTGCGCACCGCGATCGCCGACCTGTTGGGATTTCCCGAAGCCGATTTGCGCGTGATCGCGCCCGATGTCGGCGGCGGCTTCGGACAAAAAATGTCGTTGCCGGCCGAGTACGCGGTGCTGGTTTGGCTGGCGCGACAGCTCGCCGGCACGGTCGCCTGGAGCGAGGATCGGCGCGAAAATCTGATCGCCGGTTTCCACAGCCGCGATCAGCAGGTGCGGCTCGAAGGCGCATTCGACTCGGGCGGCAAGCTCGTCGCGCTGTCGACCGACATCTTGTCCAACGTTGGCGCCTATTCGTGCTTTCCCACCACGTGCGGGGTCGAGCCGTTGATGGCCGCCGCCGAGATGCCGGGGCCCTACGATGTGCGCGCCTATTCGTGCGTCGCGCGCGGCGTGGCCACGCATACCTGTACGATGGCGCCCTATCGCGGCGTGTCGCGCCCGATCATTACCTTGGCGATCGAACGGCTGATGGACAAAGCCGCCGCCGCATTGGAGTTGAGCCCGGTCGAGATTCGCCAACGCAATCTGATCGACCGTTTTCCCTACACGACGGTCACCGGGCTCCTCGTCGACGAAGGCAGCTACCGGCAAACGCTGGAGAAAGCCGCAGCTTTGGTCGACATCGCCGCGTTTCGCCTGCGTCAGCGCAACGCACGCGGCCGCGGCGTCTATCTCGGCATCGGCTTTGCGGCGTTTTCCGAACGCACCGGCTACGGCAGCCCGGCCTTCGCCGCGCGTGGCATGGAGATCACGCCGGGCTGGGAGAGCGCCGAGATCGTCATGGATCCTTCCGGCCGCGTCGAAGCGCGCATCGGCGCCAGCCCGCACGGCCAAGGTTTGCGCACGACGCTGGCGCAAATCGTCGCCGACGAGATCGGCGTTGCACCAGCCGACGTGCGCGTCGTGCATGGCGACACCGACCTCACGCCTTATGGCTGGGGCACGTTCGCCAGCCGCTCGCTGGTCATCGCCGGCGGCGCCTCGATGCTGGCGGCGCGCAAGATGCGCGAAAAGCTGCTCGTTATCGCGAGCCACATGTTGGAGGCCGCTGCCGGCGATATCGTGCTCGAAGGCGGTAGCGCGAAAGTCTCCGGCACCGATCGCGCCGTGCCGATCTCAGCGCTGGCGCGCGCGGCCTACCATCAGACCCATCGTTTCAACGGCGCGATCGATCCGGGCTTGCGCGAACGGGCCGATTACGACCCGGCCGGCACGTTCTCCAATGCCTGCCACGTGGCGATCGTCGAGGTCGATGCCGAGACCGGCCGCGTCGTGCTGAAAAAATATCTGATCGTGGAAGACGCCGGACGCATCATCAATCCGCTGATTGCCGACGGCCAGGTGCACGGCGGCGTCGCTCAGGGCATCGGCAACGCGCTGTTTGAAGAAATCGTCTACGACCGCGACGGCAACATCCAGACCGCAACGCTCGCCGACTACATGCCGCCGACCGCGCGGGAAATCCCGCTGTTGCAACTGCACCACATTGAAACGCCGACGGACGCGTCAGTCACCGGCGCCAAGGGTCTCGGCGAAGGCGGCGCCATCGGGCCGCCGGCCGCAATTCTCAATGCCGTCAACGATGCGCTCTCTCCGTTCGGGGTCGCAATCGAGGAAATCCCGGCGACGCCGCAGCGGATCAGAGCGGCACTTCGTGCCGCGAAGGACAGAGGACGGACGACAGAAGACGGAGGACCGATGAAAGTGCAATTCTGATATCCGTCGTCTGTCGTCTGTTCTCCGTCATCTGTCACCCCGACCGCTCGCGCGCCGAACAGAAAGCGAGAAAAAGATAGACAATGAGCAGCCCCATCTCGGCGAACACGACGAAGGTACTGCCGCCATACACGCTTGGGAAAAACAGTTCGACGACGGCCATGGAGACAACCGAGGTGAGCCACACCACCGCGCCCCAGGCGGCGGCCAGCCAAAGGCCGACTGCGGCGACGAGATCGATGATCGCGAAGAACACCGTCGCCGACTGCCAGGGCAGCGAATGGGTTTCGAAGCTGTGATTGGACGACGCGCCGATGCCGCACACCTGCGACCAATGATAAAGGCCCTTGGCGAGCGATATTGCTGCCATGATACGCAGGAAGAGAACCAGATACTCAGTCCACGTGCCTTGGGACGCCCGCTCGGCCGTGGTCTTGATCTGCACCGGATCGAGCAGGTCGTTTGGCCGGGTCGGCCGGCGCCGCGATTGATCGCTCATTCAAGTTCCTTGACCGCCTTCGATCCGAGGGGCGCTTGGCGCGAGGGATAGAGGCGCGTCGCGGACGGGTCAACGCCGCCCGGCGCGGCCAAGAGCAGCGGCTTCATGTCTTCCTAACGCCAGTGGCGGCTTCGAGCTTGAGCGGCTAAAAAGAGGCAGCACAACGGAGCGCCCCGATGGCGATCAAATTCGGTCGACCCCTGGAAACGCGTCGCGACGCGCTTTCCTTCCCCCGTCCGCAAACGCTCGACGCGGGAGGAACCAAGGCCGGCGAACGGCTCGACCTGGCGATCCGCCCGCGCCGCAATCGCCGTGCCGAATGGGCGCGGCGCATGGTGCGCGAAAACGTGCTCACCACCGACGACCTGATCTGGCCGCTGTTCGTCGTGGACGGCACTAAAGTGCGCACTGCCGTCCCGTCGATGCCGGGCGTCGATCGCCTCTCGGTGGACGAGGCGGTGCGCGCCGCCGAGCGCGCGGCCAAGCTGACGATCCCTTGCCTGGCGCTGTTTCCCTATACCGATCCGCGCCGCCGCGACGATGCCGGTTCCGAGGCGCTCAATCCCGACAACCTCGTCTGCCGCGCCATTCGCGCCATCAAGAAGGAAGTGCCCGAGATCGGCGTGCTGTGCGATGTGGCGCTCGACCCCTACACCAGCCACGGTCACGACGGGCTGATGCGCGACGGCATCATCCTCAACGACGAAACCGTCGCCGTGCTGGTGCGCCAAGCCTTGGTGGAGGCGGAAGCCGGCTGCGACATCATTGCGCCCTCCGACATGATGGATGGCCGGGTCGGCGCCATCCGCGCCGGCCTCGACGGTGCGGGCTTCGCCGATGTCCAGATCATGGCCTATGCGGCCAAATACGCGTCCGCCTTCTACGGCCCGTTCCGCGACGCCGTGGGATCGAGCGCTACGCTCGTGGGCGACAAGCGCACCTATCAGATGGACCCGGCCAACTCCGACGAGGCGTTGCGCGAGGTGGAACTCGACATCGCCGAAGGCGCCGACATGGTGATGGTCAAGCCGGGACTGCCCTATCTCGATATATTGCAACGCGTCAAAGAGACCTTCGGCGTCCCTACATTCGCCTATCAAGTGTCGGGCGAATATGCGATGATCGTGGCAGCCGCGGGGAACGGCTGGCTCGACGGGGACAAGGCCATGATGGAAAGCATCATCGCCTTCAAGCGCGCCGGCGCCGACGGCGTGCTGACGTACTTTGCCCAACGAATCGCGGAGAAGCTGAAGAAGGACGGCGCATAAGAGCGATCTCGGTCAGACAATGCCGACCGTCCCGCCTGCGATGCCAACACAAGGCGGCGTGCCATGCGTGACGATGAGGACCAGATCCGGCAATACATGCCGGTATTGCGGCGGATCATCATTCTGGTGGCGGTTCTCACTGCCATCCCGGTAGTGATGTGGACCATCACCGCCTTCGTGCGCACTTATGTGGGGCCGCCAAAGACGCCGACATTCCAGCGCATGGCGGCAACGCCGCCGACCGGCAGCACGGCGGATAAGGCGGCAACGCCGAGCGACAGCTTGACGCCCGGATCGACACCGGCGGCGCCACAGCCCGTTGTCGAAGCCAAGGCCGCCACCACGGATGCGGACGCCACACTCCCGGCGTCGGGCTCAAATCCTGGCCCGACTCAGCCTGCTACACCAATAGATGCGGCACCGGCCGCCGCGTCGCCAACACCGGCGCCAACCGATGTTGCATGGCCGAATCCGGCGCCCGCAGCGCCTGCGCCCGGAACAACCGCGACGACTGACGTTCCGCCGTCCAATCCGCCGGCAGACGCGGCGCCGCCCCAATCGCCCGCCGCTCCCACCCAGTTTGCCGAGCAACAGCCGGCCGCCACCGATTGGCCGGCACCGCCGGCAGCGCCGGCGACCGATGCATTGCCGGCCGGCACGCCGATCGCCGGTCCGGTCCCGCTGCCGCGCAAGCGCCCGAAACCAATGATCCTGGCGCAGAGCAGAGTGCCCTTGCCGATGCCGCGGCCTGACGCGGCCGGCCCGCCGGCGCCGGAGGAAAGCCCGTCACCGCTCGACTTTCTGAAGCATATTTTCCAGCCTGCATCGGCAGGCGCAACGCCGTCCGCCGATGACAGCGGCGGCTCCGCCCAAACGTCGCGCTGAGCTTGCGATATACCGCCGCGGATGGGCGGCCCTGGTGGCCGCCCAATGATCACCACGTATATTTCAGCGTTCCGGAGCCGGCGTAGAGATTTGAGCCGGAAGCGAATTCGCCGTCGAACTTCGCCGTCAGCGACCAGTTCGGCGTGAACCACCATTGTGCGCTCGCACTGGTGAGCGCGGAGTTCTCCGGGATCGGCGCGCCGTTGACGGTGAAGCTCGAACCGGGAAGCGACTCGAAAGAAGCGTCGAGGCCGGTGCCGCTCACCCAATCGTGCGCCCAGGCGAGCCGCGCACGCAGGATGAGCGGAATGCCATTGAACGTCATCAGATCGTCGAAACGGGCACCGAGTTCGCCGCGGGTGTCGTTGGCGCTCACCGCATTGTAGGCCAACGCAAAAACCCCGCCGCTCTCGTTATAGGCCGGCGTGTGGAACCATTGCGTCTGCAGCGCCGCATACGGCGTCACGCCAATGAGTCCCCACCCTAACCCTTCCCCGCTTGCGGGGGAGGGAACGGAGGGGGTCGGCACGGCGAACCGGTAGCCGCCTTCGAGACGCGCGGCATAGCTCTGGCCGGAAAAGTTGGCGGTGAGCTCGTTGCCCAGCGCGGTGCGGGTGGTGGTGAACCAATTGTTGGCGAAGGCCAGCGCGCCGGCCACATAGGCCGGCCCGAATTGCGTGCGGCCGTGCACGCCGGCCTGGAACGCATCGCTCCTCCCGCTACCCAGCGCTTTGGCCAGGTTCCAGTTGGTGCCACCGCCGGCAAGCGCAAAGCCGAGCACGGTATCGGGCGAGTAATGATAGTCCATGCCGCCCGCGTAACCGTAGGTGCTGGTGGTGACGTTGTTCGAGCCGACCGAGGGATCGCCGTTCGTGGTGCCGCTGCCGCCGAAGCTCGCGGCCCATGTGCTCCAGCGCTGGTCAAAGGTTTGTCTGGGTGGCGCCTTCAGAATCGAATCGTAAGCGAGCGCGACCTCGGGCGGCAAGGCATCCGCCTGTTCGTCGGCTGCAAAGCCAAGCCCACCGCCGCCTCCGCCACTCCCTCCGCCGCCGAAACCTTGCCCCTGGATCAGCTCCAGAAATTCGCTCATCAGCGTGAACGCGCCCTGCTCGGCACCGCTCGCGTCCTCGCCATCGAGCTGCAGGAGTTCATTCAACAGTTGCGTTCCCGACAGATCGAACAGGCTCAAGAACTGTGGCGGCAGCGTGCCGCCGCTGTTGGAAAAATCGTCGAGGACGTTCGCCACGTTGACCACATTCGTCGGCGCGCCCGGTGGCAGCGCCCCGAGCAGGTTGTTTGCCGCAAAGGTGAGATAAACGTCATCGGCGTCGTAGGTCAGCGTTCCGGTAAAGCCGCCATAGGTCACGCTTGGATTGAAAATGTTGTTGCCGCCGAGCGTGTCGCCGGTGTCGGTCAGGATGGTATATTTGGTCCCGGCCATTACCGTGCTGCCGCCGGCGACCTGTACGCTGGCGCCGCCGAGCGTCGCCGTGCCGGTCACTGCGGTCTTGCTGGCATTCCCTCCGCTGATCGTATCGAGATAGGCCGCAGCCGAGGCGAAGACGAGGCTGCCGGTGATGGACAGCGTGCCGACCGTGTGCGGCAACCCCGGCGCCAGCACGCCGCCGGCGTTGACGTTGACACTGCCGGCAACGATCGCGCCGCCATCGAACAGCGTGCCGGAATTGACGTTCACGGATGTCATTCCGGATATCGTATTCACATAGGCGAAGCTGCCGGAGCCGAGCGCGAAATTGACGGTGTCGCCGCTACCGGTGCCGGAACCAAGCATGTTGCCGTCGATGGCGCCGCCGTCGATGTCGATGGTCACCGGGCTGGTCGCAGCGCTTAGGTCGATCGCCGTCCCGCCGGTGCCGGTGATCGTGCCGCTGTTCACGATGGCGCTCCCGGCCGCGAAAGTCACACCCGCGTCGACGACGATCGCGGTCCTGGCCACGATCGTTCCCGAATTGCTGATGTTTCCGGAAAAGG
>JASHRW010000199.1 GCA_030037065.1 Xanthobacteraceae bacterium | reverse complement strand
CGTCTTGGCGCCTTCGACCGCCTCCGCCAGCACCTGACCGGCAGCGTAACCTAGCGGGGGAAAGGCCCACCCTATCGGGTCGAGGTGTTCGCGTTGCGCGATCACGCGGTACTTGGCCAGCACGTCGAGCGTGCCTGGGAAAGTGAAGGCGGGCGCCGGCAGAAACACCTCGTTGTTGACGATGCCATTCATCAGCGGCCCGAGCTGCATTTTGATCGGCGTCACCAATAGGCCGATCAGCGTACCGCCGAACATCTTCGGCGTGAGGCCGATCTCATTGGCGGCACGCACGACGCCGACGGAATCAGGCGGATAGGCCGCGACGTAGACAATGTCGGGATTGAGCGCAGCGACCGCGTGCATGATCGGCGCGAAGTCGGTCGTCGTCGGCGGGTATTTCTGGTCGGTGACGACCTGGAAACCGCCGATCTCTTTGATCGATTGCCGCGCGCCGTCGGCGGCGTTCTGGGCGAATTCGGCATCCGCGGCGACGATGGCGACAGTCTTCGGCCGCGGCTTCTGCGCCGCCGCCATCTGGAAGAAGCCGTAGGCAAACGACTTCTGTGGCTCGGGACCGGTCGGCAGCATCGAGAAATATTGGTTGTAGTGAAGCTTGCTGTTGGCGGCGTTGGCCAGAATGCCGATCGTGGTCTTCTTAAACTGCATCAGGACCGGAATCGCCGGCGCCACCATGTTGGTGGCGTAAGGCCCGATCAGCAGGTCGACCTTGTCGACGTCGATCAGCTTGGTGTAAAGGCCGGGAATGTTGGCCGGATTGCTCTGGTCGTCGTAATAGACGAGTTCGACCGGGCGGCCGAGCAGCCCGCCTTTGGCGTTGACGTCGTCGCGCCAGATCTGCAGCGCCGCCAGCACTTGCTTACCAATCGGCGCAACGCCGCCGGTCAGCGCCATGGTCATACCGACGCGGATGGGTTCGGCGGCTCTGGCCGCGTGCGGCAGGATCAGCGCGCACAATGCGAAGAGCGCTGACAGTGCAAGGGCTTTTGCCCGCAAGCCTAGTTTGCGCATTTTGTTCTCCTCCCGGTGCGGGCTTGCTTTGCGGCCCGCGCTTCTTGATGAACTTATCTTCCTCCTCGACGACCGATGGTAGCCGGCATTAGCCGCTCACCTTCACCGGCACGAATTGCGTGGTAAACAGGACATTGTCGGCGGGAGCCTGCTTGAGCAGTCCCATTTGGATGAAGGACTCTTTCAGCGTGGTGACCGCCTGCGGATCGAACGTGCCGTCCATCGAGAAGCCGCCGATCTGCTCGTCATAGGCGCGGGCGGCGACCGCGCGGCTCACGTCGATCACCTTGGCCGATATTTCCACCGATTTGTCCTTGTGCGCTTTCATGTAGGCGATCGTCTCGAACCAGCCCCGTAAGAACGCGCGCACCGCGTCCGGCTGCTTTTGGATCAGTTCATCGCGCGCAAAGATGACGTGGGTGATGAAATGATCGACGAATGGCGTCGCAGTGGTGATGACGCGCCATTCCTTGGCTTCCTCGAGCTTGTAGCCGACTTCGAGCGCGCCGATATAGCCGTCGATCTCATGTGTCTTGATCGCCGCGCGCGCCGGCGGCATGCCGCCGATCGGCACAACGATGATGCCGTTGCCGTCCCAACCTTCCTTCTCGTTGATGCGCTGGCCGATCCAGGCGGTCAGCGAGCCGACCGTGGTGCAGCCGAGTTTCTTGCCTTTGAGGTCGGCGACGGTCTTGATCGGCGAATCGTAGCCGACCATTACCGCCATGTTGCGCGGGGCACCGTACATTTCGGCGACCGCCTTCTCCGGCGCGCCCTTGGCGGCGAATGCCATCCCCGGCCCCGAGCCGATGCCGATATCAACGCTGCCGGAGGCCAGCAGCTGTTGCAGCTTGGCGTCACCGGCCGATGCCGACGCTTCGATATCGAGCCCCTGCTTGGCGAAAATTCTTTCCTGCATGCCGATATCGAGTGGAGTGAAGGTCCAGGCGAACGGCACCACCTTGGCGACGCGAAGCTTTTCTGCTGCGCGCGCGGGCACAAACGGCGCCACCAGCGGCAGCATGGCACTGCCGGTTAGCGACGTGATTGCGCGTCTGCGGGACCATCGCCTCATCGTTTTCCTCGTATAGCCATGCAGCCCTGCGCGCGGGCATTTGCCGGATGATTGCAGAAAACGGCGAAGCGCGCCATGCGGCAGGAAAGCCGCTTGCGGCAGGCTCTGCACTAAACCTTCAACAGCCGTCTGGCGTTGCCGGAATAGACCTTGGCCTCCTCGGCGGGCGACAGCCCGATCTTTTTGATCACCTCGACGCCCTGTTTCTTCAAGACTTTCAGCGGCGGGGCGTCGGTGCCGAAAATGAAATGGTCGGCGCCAACCGTTTCAAAAGCGCAGCGCGCCGCCGGCGGGTGATAGCAGGTCGACTCCAGATACATCATTTTCAGGTAGTGGCTAGGCGGATGCTTGTGCCGACGATGAGGCGGAGCTTGTTATGCCAGGCTGACAGCGGCAGCCGCTCAATGCGTGCCGCGATGCGATAGCGATCAACTTCGTTGGCGCTCATGACTTTCCCTACCATTGCGGGGAGTAATCTGCGGCCGCCGCGATGGTGGCTCAATTCAGCTGACGAGACAACTTTCGTACCGCCACACCAGCGCATTCGAGGGGAACCGATCGCGTTGACCCGGAACAAGCGTCTCACTAAAATCGTTGAATCACACGACAATCCGCGCCTTCGTCGCGGCCGATAGGAGTCCTTCGTGCACATCATCGATTCGCATTTTCATTGGTGGCCGAGGTCGATTTTCGACGAGCTCTGCAAGCGCAAGGACTTCCCCAGGGCCGAAGTCAACGATAAGGGCGGCTACAGTTATTTTCGCCGGCAAGGCAGCAGCTGCCATTTGAATTCGTGGGCCGAGTGGTTCGATCTCGATAAGTCATTCGAATATATGGCGAGCATGGGTCACGACATCGACGTGGTCTGCTCGATCGGTCCGTTCTCGGTGTTTTTCTCCGATCTGCCGCTGTCCGAAGGCCGCGATTATGCGCTGATGTGGAACGAGGCGATGGCCGGCGCACAGAAGAAATATCCCGGCCGGCTGTGGGCGAGCGCGGCGGTGCCGCTGCAAGACACTCGTACGGCGATCGAAGTGGTCGACGACGCGGTCAACCGGCTCGGGCTGATGGGCGTCAATCTGCCCGGCAGCGTCGGCGAAGATGCGCACATCGACTCGGAGCGATTGGAGCCGTTTTACGCCCACTGCGAAAAACTCGGTCTACCGTTGTTCCTGCATCCGACCGACGTGATCTTCCAGGACATGCTCGACGGCTATGACGGCGCGCTCCACTTGAGCATCGGCAGGGTCATCGAGGTCAGCGTTGCCGCGATGCGTCTCATTCTGTCCGGCATGATGGAGCGGCACCCGAAATTGAAAATCGTGATGTCGCATACCGGCGGTTCGCTGCCGTATCAGGCCGGCCGCATGGACAAGAATTCGAAGGCGGCGAGGCTGCCGCGGCCGGTGACCGACTACATGAAGGGTATGTACACCGACACGGTGTCGCCGCACTCCGCCGGCATCAAATTCGCCATCGACTACTATGGTATCGATCACGTCATGTACGGCACCGATTATCCGTGCTGGGATCCGGCGCCGTGCCTGAAGCTGATCGACGACATCCCGCTTTCGGCCGCCGACAAGCAGAAGCTGTTCTACGACAACGCGCGGCGGATTCTGAATTTGCGCGATCCAGCGCCCGCGAAAGCGCCAAAGCGCGAGCCGGCGTTGGCGTAACTCTATCCTCATCCTGAGACACTCGCGCGCCAGCGCCGAGCCTCGAAGGATGACGCCGGATCCCCTCGCCAGCACCTTCGAGGCTCGCTTCGCTCGCGCCCCAGGAAATCAGAGGCTGCTGTTTTCCGACCTCGGCGCAAAGCGTTCGTCGATCGATTCCCATTTGTCGTAGCCGACGAGCTTTTTATAGGCCTCGAAATCCATGCCGTCGTTGCGGCGGGCGAATCTGCCGGATTTCATGTCGACGAGCACGGTCTCGATCGCCTTGGCGGCGTGCATGAGCGTGTCAAGGCCGAGCACGGCGCAATGAAAGCCGAGATCGCCCAGTTCATCCATCGACAGGATCGGCGTGTGGCCGCCCATGAGCGGATTGCAGATTTGCGGCACGTCGAAGGCGCTGCCGATGAGCTTTAGCTCCTCGACCGAACGCGGCGCCTCGATGAAAATGCCGTCGGCGCCGGCACGGATGAACCTTTCGGCGCGGCGCATGGCCTCGTCGAGATCGTAGACCGCGCGAGCGTCGGTGCGAGCCAATATCCAGGTTTCCGGATTGAGCCGCTCCGCGCAGGCGGCCTTGATCTTGGCTTCGGCAAGCTCGATGGGCACGACCTTCTTGCCGACCATGTGGCCGCAGCGTTTCGGCCATTGCTGGTCCTCGATCAAAATGGCGCTCACCCCCATACGCTCGTAGCTCTGTACCGTATGGACGACGTTCTTCACGTCGCCGTAGCCATCGTCGCCATCGACGAATACCGGCAAGTCGCACGCCGCCATGATGTCGCGCACGCACGCCGAGATTTCGCCGAAGCTCTTCAGCCCGATATCGGGCACACCGTAGCGCGCGCCGACCGCCGGAAATCCGCCGATGAAATAGGTCTCGAAGCCGATTTGCTGAATGAGCCGCGCGCTGAGCGCGTCATGGGCGCCGGGCACGACCAGGAAGCGTTTTGCGGCAACGGCCTTGTTGATGATCTGGCGGAAGGATGAGGGCATGGATGGCTCTGTAGCTCGGATGAGCGGAGCGATATCCGGAATTTGTCTTGAGACAGGTCCCGCATATCGCGGACTACGGATTATGCGAGTTTTCTCACCCACACCCGATTGTCATGGAACGCCGCGCCGCCGAACGGGGCGATGGCGTCAGAGCCGGTGAGCGTGTTGATGCCGCGGCCGTCGATGTACGCAGAATTGGGCCAAATCGATTCGGCAATGATCACGCCGCGACGCACGCCGTCGAACAGTTTGGCGTGGATCTGCACCCGGCCACGCGTGTTGCCGAGCGTGACGATATCACCCTCGGCGATACCGAGTGATGCGGCATCATCAGGATGGATCATCACCGTCGGCCGCTGCTCGCGGGCGAGCGAGGTCGCAGTTTCTGTGAAAGTGGAATTGAGAAAGCCGCGTGACGGCGAGGTCGCAAGGCGGAATGGATTTTCGGCGTTCGCCTCTTCGATCACTTCCCAGTGGTCGGGAAATTCCGGAATCGGGGTCGAGGGTACGGTCCGGTGCCAACGGTTGAACGGTACTTTCGGCCAGTCTGGTTTGAAGCGGAACTTTTTGTCCGCATAGGCAAATCCGTCGAGATAATGCGCGGTGTTGAAATCCGGCTGGCAATCGATCCAGCGATTTTTCTCGATGTCGGCGAGCGTGCCCCAGCCCGAATTCTGCAGCGTGCGATCGATCAACTCGCGTGCCGTCATGGCAAAGCCCGGATGCTCGGCGCCCACTCGTTTAGCCAAGCCGCAGATGACCTCATGATTGGAGCGACATTCGCCGGGCGGCTCGATCAGCTTCGGGCCGAGCAGAATGTATTGGCTGCCGCCGGCCGTATAGAAATCGTCGTGCTCGACGAACATGGTGGCGGGCAGGATCACGTCCGCGACCTTGGCGGTGTCGGTCATGAACTGCTCGTGCACGCAGACGAACAGATCGTCGCGGGCAAATCCGCGCTTGACCACTTCCTGGTCGGGCGCAACAGATACCGGATTGGTGTTCTGGATGAGCAGTGCCGTCACCGGGCCGCTGCCCTGCAGCGCTTCCTGATCGCCCGTCAGAATCGGGCCGATGCGCGACTGGTCGAGCATGCGGATCGACGGATCGCGCAGGTCGGCGCCCTCGATCACGGTCTTGTCGAGATGAAAGACGTCGCCGTTGTTGTGGAAAGCGCCGCCGCCTTCGTAGCGCCAGGCGCCGGTAATTGCGGCGATGCAGCTCGCCGCGTGCATGTTGAAGGCGCCGTTGCGCGAACGTGAGAAGCCGTAGCCGAGACGGAAGTAGGCGCGCCTGTTGTCGCCGACCAGGCGAGCGAATCGTTCGATCGTCTCGACGG
>JASHRW010000198.1 GCA_030037065.1 Xanthobacteraceae bacterium | reverse complement strand
CTGCCGGTCTCGCTCGCCATCGGCGACAAGGTGCTGATCGAGGCCGCCGGCGCCTATACGGCGACCTACTCCTCGGTCGGCTTCAACGGCTATCCGCCGCTGCGGCAATATGTGATTTGACCTCGTCGGGCAACGGCTCGGCCGCCTGCTCTTCGAGCTTATGGGCGAGCGCCTGCAGATCGAAGAACACCGCGCTGCAGCCGGCCTCGTGCAGGTCGGATCGCGAATAGTGCCCGCTTTGCAGGCCGATTGAAAAAAGCCCGGCGGCGCGGGCGGCTTCCGCGTCGTAGGGCGTGTCGCCCACCATGGCGATCTCCTTCGGCGGCAGGCGCAGCTTCCTGGCGGCGAGACCCACCACGTCCGGGCTCGGCTTCTCCCGCTTGACGTCGTCGCCCGAGCAGGCGTGGTCGATCAAATCGTCGACGTTCATGATCGAGCGATAGTGCGCCAGCTCGTCCTTGTCGCACGATGTCGCCAGGGCGATTTTGCCGCCGGCATGTTTGATCATCACGAACAGACGCCGCAGGCCGGGAAAGGCGCGCGCGTGGGCGAGATAGTGCGCGCGGTAACGCTCCCCCTGTAGCTGCACAATATGGTCGAGCAGCTTCGGATCGTGCCGATTGAGCAGGCGGCGCAGCATGCGCTTGCCATCCATGCCCGAATAGGGATGCAGGTCGGCAACGCTCGCGGTGTAGCCGACCTCGGCGAGCGTCTCGCTCCAGCATTGCAGGGTGGCAAGCACGGTGTCGATGAGCGTTCCCTCCACGTCGAAGACGAAGGCCGTCAGCCCGCGCGGCAGCGCGTCCGCCGTGTGGGCATGCCAAGCAAACGAAAGCGGTGGCCGCGCCGGCGCAGCGGCCTCGGGCGAGCGGCTCCTGCGGCTTACCGGACTCGACAGTCGCCGCCGCAGGCGCCGGTCGGGATGCCCGTTCAAACGGCGTGCTGGATGATGGGCGTGAAGGGCTTTCAAATCGTCAGTCCGAAATTTGCTGTCGGCTATCGCTGGCTCACAAAACCGGTCGGGCTGCTAACGCGCAAATGCTCCTTAAGTTCCATCGCGGCTGCCGGCGGCTGAGCACGACGAAACTTTTCCGCCGACCTGCCGTTGTCTTCCGGCATTGCGGGACCTTAATTCATGCCCGACCAAATCGTCGCTCCGCCCGGGCTTTCCGCGCACGGCGGCGCGCGGCTGCCGGGCGTGCATGTCGAGAGCTATAACGTCGCGCTCAAGGACGATGAAGGCTTTCTCGGCGACCGGGCCAGTAAACGGGCCTTTCGCGCGTTCGTCGAACAATGGCGCAAGCCGCTGCGCGAGATCGGGCAGGATCCGTTCGGCGAGGAAGCAAGCGACAAGGTGACCAAGAAGCGTCTCGACGAGGTCCTCGTCGGCGGCGACCGCGAGGCCGCCGGAATCGTCCAGGGCGCGATCGAAAGCTTCGCCCAGGAACTGGCGCTGGTCGTGCAGCGCTTTCTCAAGCTCAGGGAATGGAAGGATGCCGAACGCCTGGTGGTCGGTGGCGGCTTCTCGGGCAGCCGCGTCGGCGAATTGGCGATCGGTCGCGCTTCCGTTCTGCTCAAGGCGGAAAAAATAAAAGTCGAGGTCAAAATCATCCGCAACGACCCGGACGAGGCCGGTTTGATCGGCACCGTTCATCTCGCCCCGGCCTGGATGTTCCACGCCCACGACGCCATTCTCGCCGTCGACATCGGCGGCACCAACATTCGCGCCGGCGTGGTCGAGCTCAATCTCAAACGCGCGCCCGATCTGGCCAAGGCCAAAGTGTGGAAGTTCGAGCTGTGGCGTCACGGCGACGAGAAGCTCAACCGCAGCGATGCGGTCGACGGGCTGGTCGAGATGCTGCAGCGTCTGATCCGGCGCGCCGACAAAGAGGGTTTGCGGCTTGCACCCTTCATCGGCATCGGTTGTCCGGGAACGATCGAGCCGGACGGCGCCATCGAGCGCGGCGCGCAAAATCTGCCGGGCAATTGGGAAAGCACCCGCTTCAATCTCCCCGGCATCGTCACCAAGGCGATCCCGAAGATCGGCGAGTTCGACACGCTGATCCTGATGCACAACGATGCGGTAGTGCAGGGCTTGAGCGAACTGCCCACTATGCAGGACGTCGAACGCTGGGGCATCTTCACTATCGGCACCGGACTCGGCAACGCGCTGTTCACCAACCGGCGGGCTGACTGACCAATCAATGACGACAATCCTATCGGCGTTACCGCTCCGCCGCCCACTCGATATGCGCCCTGATCGCCTTGCGCGCCTCGTCGATCCAGCCGTGCGGCCGCGCCTTCTCGATCATGGCAGAAAAGTTCTGCTGCCACGCTGCATCGTGCTCGACGCCCGGCCAGCGGCGGAGCGCATCTTCAAAGATCCAAGCGGTGTCGGCGTCGGGTAGTTCGGCTCTGCCCGCGAGCGCGTGGCGAAATGCATCAAAACGGCAGCGCTCGCCCTCGACGATCAACTTGAAAGCGCGGAAATTGTTGCGATCTTCGAATGCGAGATCGCCGTCCGCCGAGAGTTTGAGGAACATCGCTTTCTCCAGACTTCAGGATTATCGCATTTCACATCGAACACCGAATTTCACCTCCCCTAAAAGGGGGGAAGGTCAAACGCGATTCTCTTATCTCCAAACTATCACGCGAGATCGATCACGCCGGCCGCGCCGCTTTCGGTACCGAAGGCGAGCAGCATGCCGTCGGTGCTCCAGGCGAGCGCGCTGACCGGCGCGTCGCCGGGCTTTTTGGCCAGAATCTCCGCGCCGTCTTCGATGCGGACGATCAGCACCATGCCGTCGCCGTAGCCGGCGGCGACGATGTCCTGCTTGGAATGGCAGGCGACCACTTCAACCTTCTGCTCGGCCGGCGCGAGCAGCCGCGGCTGCTTGCCCATCGGTCCGTCTTTGGTGTGGAACGGCCAGAGGATGATCTGGTTCGAGCCGGACGTCGCCAGCCAGCGGCCGCCCGTGGTCCAATCGAGCGACAGCACGCGCGCCGCATAGCCCGACATGCGCATGTGCTGGCGGTCGGCGAGCCGCCAACCGTGCAGCATCGGCTCCTGCATGGTGGTGACCAGAAAGCGGCCGTCGGGACTGACTGTGGCGCCGAGATGCGAGCCTTTCCATTCGAGCTTTTCCGGCGCGGCTTGCGGCGCATTGGGAAACCACAGTGTTGCGCCGTTGTAATGCGCGAGCGCGAGGCGAAAGCCTTTGGGCAAAAACGCGAGCCCGCCGACGGTCGATGGCGCTTCGAATTCGCGCAACTCCTTGCCTTGCGCGAACGCCGTCTTGCCCGCGGACCAGGCTACTGCGCCGTCCGGCCCGAGCGCGATGTGATCGATCCAGCGTTGTTTTGCGTCGGTCGCCAGCACGCGGGAGGAGCCCGCGTCCGTCATCACCACCTTGCCGTCATCACCGCCCGAGACGATGCGCGCGCCATCGCTCGCCGACGCGAGGATGGCGCCGCCATGCACGTCCATGCGGCGCACCTCGCCGTCCGGCCCGGCGAACAGCAGCGCTTCTTCGCCGAGCACGAACACCGCGGTACGGCCGAGAAAATGTGCGCCGACAATCGCGCCGCCCGCGGCAACCGCGCGCGTGCGTTCGACGACGGAAGCGGCATCGCTGCGGGCGTCGGTCAATCATCTCTCCCCGCGCGCGGGGAGAGGTCGGCCCCCGACTTGGTCGGGGGCCGGGTGAGGGGGCCTCTCCTCATTAAGAGTAGTTGCGATCATTTCCAATACGCCTTCGATATTTCCAAGAACCTCATTGTTCCAAAAACGGATGATGCGATAGCGATGTTCCGCGAGCCACTTGTCTCGGACAACGTCTTTGCTGTCAGAAGCATGTTGTCCTCCATCAACCTCAATGATGAGGCGGCGTTCGCGGCAGACAAAATCGACGACGTAAGGTCCAATGGCCTCCTGTCGAACGAACTTGCAGCCGTCAAGTGTGCGCGAACGCAGCTTGTACCAAAGGCGCAACTCGGCCTTCGTCGAATCCTTCCGTAGACGACGTGAAAGACTGGTCTTGAGTGACTTTGCACAACGCATTCGTCGACGCCCCCTCACCCGGCCGCCGTCGCGACGCTCCGGCGGCCGACCTCTCCCCGCGCGCAGGGAGAGGTTACGCGATACAGCTCTCGAACCCTTCGGTAATCTTCTTGCCTGGCAGGTTGCGGCCGATGAACACGACACGGCTGTCACGCTTCTCGCCGTCTTTCCACGGCCGCTGATGATCGCCGTCGAGGATCATGTGCACACCCTGAAAGACGAAACGCTGGTCGTCGTCCTTGAACGACAGGATGCCCTTGCAGCGCAGAATGTTGGGGCCTTCCTTCTGCACCAGATCCTGCACCCACGGAAAGAACTTGTCGGGATCGAGCGGCTTGTCGCTCTTGAGCGAAATCGATTGCATGTCCTCGTCGTGATAGTGCTTCAAGCCGCCGTGCGAATGCGCGTGCTTGTGGCCGTCACCGTGATCGTGATGATGATCGTGGTCGTGCCCATGACCGTGTTCATGCTCGTGATCGTGATCCTCGCCCTCGAGGAATGCCGGCTCGATGTCAAGGATGCGGTCGAGATCGAAGGCGTTGCGATCCAGAACCTCATTGAGCGCAATCTTCGACCGCTCGGTCTTGTGCAGCTTGGCGTAAGGATTGATGCCGCGGATGCGCGCCTCGACCTCGCTCAACTCGTCGGCTGAAACGAGATCGGTCTTGTTGAGCAGGATGACATCGGCGAACGCGATCTGGTTCTTGGCCTCCGGCGCGTCCTTGAGCCGCTCGTTGAGCCACTTGGCGTCGGCGACGGTGACCACCGCGTCGAGCTTGGTCCGCCGCCCGACATTTTCGTCGATGAAGAAGGTCTGCGCCACCGGCGCCGGATCGGCGAGGCCGGTGGTCTCGACGATGATGGCGTCGAACTTGCCCTTCCTTCGCATCAGGCCGTCGAGGATGCGCACCAGGTCGCCGCGCACGGTGCAGCAGATGCAGCCGTTGTTCATCTCGAACACTTCCTCGTCGGCGCCGACCACCAGCTCGTTGTCGATGCCGATCTCGCCGAATTCGTTGACGATGACGGCGTATTTCTTGCCGTGCGGCTCAGAAAGGATGCGGTTGAGCAACGTGGTCTTGCCGGCGCCCAGATAGCCGGTCAGCACGGTGACCGGGATTTTGTCAGTCATTTCGTCCCTCCGTTGGCCTCCCCTATATAGGCATCCGGCGGGCCTTGCATCACCAACCATACTCCTCACCCTGAGGTGCTCGGCGCGAATGCGCCGAGCCTCGAAGGGCGAGGCCGCGGCGCCTCGGCCTGCATCCTTCGAGGGCCGCTTCGCGGCCACCTCAGGATGAGGTGAACGTGTGGTGCGCTCCACTGCCCTTAACCCACTGCTCCTCGAGGTGCGGCGTTTGCGCGAGGCGGATCGGCTTGATCGGAGGTCCACTTCTTGTATCGTTTTCACGGCAAACAAGAACCGGGAGGAAACGATGCCAAGCCGCGTGAAAGGGCACGCGATCATGGCCGCGGGCGCGGCACTTGCCGTCGCCGCAGCCGCTGGGCTCGGCGGCGCGTCCGCGCAAACCTACCCAGATCACGTTGTGCAGATCATCGTGCCGACCTCGGCGGGGTCGAGCGCCGATATCCTCGGCCGCGTGCTGGCCGACGGCTTCTCGTCGCGGCTCGGCAAACCCGTCATCGTCGTCGACAAGCCCGGCGCCAGCGGCGTGCTCGGCACCGCCGATGTCGCCCGCGCCAAGCCGGACGGCTACACGCTGATGCACGGCGCCACCTATTCGATCACCGTGCAGCCCTTGATCGACAAGGAAGCCGGCTACACGGCTAAATCCTTCACGCCGATCTGCCAGACTTTCAAGAACGATCAGGTCGTCGTGGTGCCGCCGAATTCGCCGCTGAAATCCGCGCGCGATCTGGTCGAGGCGGCGAAGAACAAGCCCGGCGCGGTCACCGTCGGCATTCCCGGCATCGGCACCATCCCGCACCTCGCCATGATCGCGTTCGCCGACGAGGCCAAGGTGTCGTTCAACGACATTCCGTTCAAAGGCCCGGCCGAAGAATTGCAGAACGTCCGCTCCGGCCAGGTCGACTTCGCCGCCGTGCCGCTGACCGCCGCGGCCGGCTCAGGTCTGCCGATGCCCGGCATTTTCGCCGAGGCGCGCAATCCGTCGCTGCCCAACGTGCCGACCTTCAAGGAGCAAGGCTTTGACGTCGCGCCGCTGAGCTACGGCGGACTATTAGGTCCAGCCGGCATGCCGGATGCAGTCACCCACACGCTCGAAGCCGCCTGCATCGCGGTGATGAAAAGCGACGCCGCCCAGCGCGTGGTCAAGCACACTTTCCAGCCAGCCGACTACTTCGCCGACGCCAAGGGCTTCGCCCACAACCTCGCCGTCGACGCCGCGGAGAAGAACAAGCTCGTTCCGCTGCTGAAGCCGCATTGAAATGTAGGGTGGGCATCACGCCGTACGGTCTGTCCGCGTGGGCAAAATCGTGCAGCGTGATGCCCACGCGGTCAGGTTCGACCAAACGATTTTGCCCACCCTACGCCGCTTTTTACCAGCCACCACGTCAAACAAATCGAAGCACGTCGCCTCACAGCCTGCCATACGCCTTCTCGTCCGCATCGCCCAACCACTCCGAGAAAGCGGCGAACGAATCATCGCCGCAGCTCGCCGGCACCTTGTCGAGCGGCACGGCATCGGCGGTCAGGGGATCGCGCAGCGTGTCGCCGGGCTTGAGCCGCAAGCGGGCGCACCATTGACCGAAACCTCGGAAAAGAACGAAGGCGTGCGACTTTGGCGGTCTACGCCGACTGCGTGTGACTTGCCGACCAACGCGTGACAAGTCCGCAATTACGTTTCGTCCGGCTTCTGAACTTTTCAAAATTTTCAATCTTTTTTCTTGACTAATATCCCTGTATATGATACATAAGTCCTCATCTCGTTCACCGTATGAGGGACCTTTCGCGAGGGTACTTTCGAAAGGCGAGCGAGGGCGGTTCCCGCGGGCGGAGCCATACACTCCGCTCCCGGGCGGTCCGGGCATCGTCCCCGCCGGCAT
>JASHRW010000197.1 GCA_030037065.1 Xanthobacteraceae bacterium | reverse complement strand
GGCAAGATGAAGCCGGTGATCGACAAGGTGCTCAGCCTCGACGAAGCTCGTGAAGGCCTGCGGCTGATCGCGGACCGCGAGGCGATCGGTAAAGTGGTGGTGACGCCGTGACAGAAGACAGACGACGGAGGACAGAAGACGGATCGCAGATTTCGGCTGGGCTACCGTTCTTTTCCGTCGTCTGTCCTCCGTCCTCTGTCGTCCATCGCGCGCAATCATGAGCGACCAACTCACGTTGGAGCAAATACAGGCGCTCGTCACCCGCGCGCCGTTTCATCAATGGCTCGGACTTACGGTCGTCGGCGTGACCGACGACTCGATCGAGATCAGGGCGAAGTGGCGCGAGGAATGGGTGGTCAATAGCGAGCGCGGTTATACCCATGGCGGGGTGATCGCGGCGCTGATCGATCTCGCCGCCGATTGGGCGATGGTGAAACAGACAGGGCGCGGCGTGCCGACCATCGACCTGCGCGTCGACTATCACCGGCCGACCGTACGCAGCGATCTGGTCGCCCGCGGCAAGGTCGTGCGCGCCGGCGGCCAATTCGCCACTGCCGAGGCGCACATTTTCGACCTCGACGGCAAGCTCATTGCCAGTGGCCGCGGCACCTATTTCACCGCACCGCCAAAAGCACCGTGAAATGTCGGCCTTCATCAATCTCGGCGATCTCATGCCGCGCGACCGCGATCTACAAAAGACCGCGATCATCGATCTCGGCGGCGAAGGCGGCCCGCGCGAATTTTCCTTCGCGCAGATCGACGCGATGGCGAACGGCGTGGCGCGGGCGCTAGAAAAGCGCGGGCTCAACCGCGGCGATCGGGTCGCGATCCTCTCGGCAAATCGCGCCGAGTATATCGCCGCCTATTACGGCATCATGCGCGCCGGCTTCGTGGCGGTGCCGGTGAATTTCAGATTCCCGCGCGAGACCATTCATTTCATCATCGGTGATGCCGGCGCCAAGCTCGTATTCTGCGACGCGGTGCGGGCGACGGATTGCCCGGACGATATTCCGATTGTTCGCTTTGACTCTTCATCCTCCCCTGGAGGGGGAGAGTCGCGCACCGCAGGTGAGCGGGGTGGGGTGACAGCCTTGCCGCACGATTCACCCCCTCCCGACGCGCTGCGCGCGTCTACCTCCCCCTTCCAGGGGGAGGTAGAGGAAATATTCGACGCCTTTCTCGATCCCGGCCCGTTTGAGGCCGTCGTGCCGACGCCCGACGAGCCGGCGATGTTTCTCTATACGTCCGGGTCGACCGGCGTGCCGAAAGGCGTGGTGCTCTCGCACCAAAGCCACATCTGGGTGGTACAGACGCGGCTCGCTCCCGGCCTCGACCGCCATATTTATCTGATCGCGGCGCCGCTCTATCACATGAACGCGCTGGCGCTGACCAAGCTCGCCTGCGCGGCCCACGCGACGATCGTGCTGCTGCCGCAATTCTCCGCGCCCGCCTATATCGAGGCGATTGGAAAATACCGCTGCACGTTTCTGACCGCGGTGCCGCCGATGATCGCGATGATGCTGCGCGAGCGCGATCTGCTCGCCCGCACCGATCTCTCCAGCGTCGAATTCGTGCGCATGGGCTCGGCGCCGGTGAGCTTGAGCCTGATGGCGGCTTTGCGCGCGGCGTTACCGCAAGCCGCGGTGACCAACGCCTACGGCACCACCGAGGCCGGCCCGGTGGTGTTCGGGCCGCATCCGCGCGGCATGAAGCAGCCGGAATCGTCGGTCGGCTACCCGCATCTGCAGGTGGCGCTGCGCCTCGTTGACGGCGACAATGGCGACGCAGCGCAGGGCGTCCTTGAAATGAAATGCCCGGCGTTGATGCTTGGCTATCACAACGCCCCCACCCTACCCTCCCCCGCGAGCGGGGGAGGGGAAGGGAGGGGGCCGATCACCGACGACGGCTTCTACATCACCGGCGACGTGTTTCGCCGCGACGCCGATGGTTTTTTCTATTTTGTCGGCCGCACCGACGACATGTTCGTCTCCGGCGGCGAGAACATTTATCCGGCCGATGTCGAGCGTATGCTGGAGCGCCATCCCGATATCGCGCAGGCGGCAGTGGTGCCGGTCGACGACGAGATCAAGTGGCAGAAGCCGGTCGCGTTCGTCATCCGCAAAGCCGGCCGCGCGCTAAGCGAAGACGCCGTGAAGCAATTCGCGCTCCAACACGCCCCGGCCTATGCGCACCCGCGCCATGTCTGGTTCGTCGATGAGTTGCCGCTCGCTTCCACCAACAAGCTCGATCGAGGCGCGCTCAAGCGGATGGCGGCGGAGCGAGTGGCGGCATCTTTAGCTCTCACCCGAGGGGAGAGGTGAAGAGACCGTCTTCCCCGGCCATTTGCACAGGTCGGCGATGATGCACTTTTCGCACAGCGGGCGGCGGGCGACGCAAGTGTAGCGGCCGTGCAGGATGAGCCAGTGGTGGGCGTGCAGCAGATACTTTTCCGGCACGACCTCCAGCAATTTCATCTCGACATCGAGCGGCGTCTTGCCGACGGCAAGGCCGGTGCGGTTGCCGACGCGGAAAATGTGGGTATCGACCGCGATGGTCGGCTCGCCGAAGGCGACGTTGAGCACCACGTTGGCGGTTTTCCGCCCGACGCCGGGCAGCGCCTCGAGCGCAGCGCGGTCGTGCGGCACCTTGCCGCCATGCTTCTCGATCAGTTCGCGCGACAGCGCGATCACGTTCTTAGCCTTGGTGCGATAAAGCCCGATGGTCTTGATGAGCTCGCGGACTTTTGGCTCGCCAAGCTTGACCATCTTCGCCGGCGTGTCGGCGAGCGCGAACAATGCCGGCGTCGCCTTGTTGACGCCGGCATCGGTCGCTTGCGCCGAGAGCACCACCGAGACCAGGAGCGTGAATGGATCGGCATGCTCCAGCTCGGTGTTGGGGTTGGGATTGGCCGCGGCGAAGCGGCGGAACGCTTCCTCGATTTCGGCTTTGGTCCATTGCGGCAGCGCGCCGTGCGCCGCCTTGGCGTCGGCCTGGGCTTGCGCCTTGGCCGGCTTGAGGTGGGCCGCCTTGCCCTTGCGGGCAGCCTCGATGCGCCTCTTGATACGCTTCTTGGTGCGTTTCTTGGCGGTCTTGCCGATGGTCTTGCCG
>JASHRW010000196.1 GCA_030037065.1 Xanthobacteraceae bacterium | reverse complement strand
CGCTGGCGCGAGCGCCCGATCTGGATCTACCATCGCTCGAAACAGGCACTGCAAATGCTGCAGAGCCAGCAGGATACCTCGCTCCTGTCCGATCCGAATTCCGACAACGCGCAACAGGCTCCCTGGGCGACCAATTGGCACCGCTCGATCAAGCCTGAATACGGCGTGCTGGTCGGCATCTGCACCCATCTGGGCTGTATCCCGTTGTTCTATCCCAATCCGAGCCCGACCACGCCGGTGGCCAATTGGGTCGGCGGCTATTTCTGCCCCTGTCATGGCTCGAAATACGACGCGGCCGGACGCGTCTATAGCGGCGTGCCGGCACCCTATAATTTGCCGGTTCCGCCCTATCGGTTCCTCAACGATACGACGATCCGCATCGGCGAAAACCCGGCCAATTCGACCTGGGACTTCGACTCAATCCTGCAGCTCTAACGGCTAGCCCGGCAGGGGATGCTGCGGGGGCGAGCAGCTAGCATGGCATGAAACTCAAGCTGCCCCAGCGGATCGGTCTTTTCCGATTGTCGCTGCTTGCGATCATTGTGGGCCTGGTGGCAGGTTTCGGTGCAGTCGCCTTTCGCGCCCTGATTGGACTGATCCACAACATCGGCTTCCTTGGCCATTTCGCTGCCGCCTACGGCGCCAACCAATTCACGCCCGCCAGTCCTTGGGGACCCTTCATCATTCTGGTTCCCATCATCGGCGGCCTAATCGTCACGTTTCTGATCACCAACTTCGCCCCTGAGGCGCGCGGTCACGGCGTGCCCGAGGTGATGGACGCGATCTATTACAAGGAAGGCATCATCCGCCCGGTCGTGGTCGTGATCAAATCGGTCGCGTCGGCGCTTTCGATCGGCACCGGCGCCGCGGTCGGCCGCGAAGGCCCGATCATCCAGATCGGCTCGGCGATGGGCTCGACGCTGGGCCAGATCATCCGCATGGCGCCCTGGCAGCGGATCACGCTGGTTGCCGCCGGGGCCGGCGCCGGCATCGCGGCCACCTTCAATACCCCGATCGGCGGCGTGCTGTTCGCCATCGAACTGATGATGCCGGAGTTGAGCGCACGCACCTTCCTGCCCGTCGCGCTCGCGACCGGTACTGCGACATTCATCGGCCGCATCTTTTTCGGCATCTATCCCTCATTCACGATTCCAGCGCGGCTCCTGCTGTCACAGCATCCGGCTTCGTTGCCCTCACTGCTGCTCTACGCCCTGCTTGGCGCGTTGATTGGGCTCGCGGCGGCCGCCTTTGTGCGCGGCCTCACCTACGCCGAGGACGTCTTCGAGCTGATCGAAAATCCCTACCTGCGCAACGTCGTCGGCATGACGTTGGTCGGCGTGCTGATCTATGTGCTGCTCATCACGGCCGGCCACTATTACGTCGAGGGCGTCGGCTATTCGACCATTCAGGCGATCCTGACTGGCGACATGACCGTGCCGCTGCTGCTGGCGATCCTGTTCGTCGCCAAGCTTGCCGCCACCTCGACCAGCCTCGGCGCCGGCGCTTCCGGCGGCATTTTCTCGCCCTCGTTGTTCATGGGCGCGACGCTTGGCGGGGCGTTCGGCGTGATCGCCCACGCGGCTTATCCGATCGAAGATCTGAGCGTCACCACCTGCGCCATCGTCGGCATGGCGGCCATGGTCGGCGGCGGAACCGGAGCCGCCATGACCGCGGTGACCATGATCTTCGAGATGACCCGCGACTACGACCTGGTGATGCCCAGCATCGTCGCGGTGGCGCTGGCCATAGGCGTGCGCCGCGTGCTGTCACCGGAAAACATCTACACGATCAAACTCGTCGGCCGCGGCCATTTTGTGCCGAAGGCACTGCACGCCAACATGTTTCTGGTCCGCCGCGCTGGCGAAGTTATGGAGCGTGACGTCACCGTTGTGCCGGCGGATGCCGATTTCGACGCCTTTCTGCGTGAGACCGGAGGCGAGCGCGGCTTCAAGCACGTCGTGGTGACGCGGGGCAATCACATTGCCGGTGTTGTACGCGTCAATACCGCCCTGCGGCGTGGCACCGAGGCGGCCTACACCGGAGTGCGCTTCTCCGACATCGCACAGCGCAATTTCACGCTGGCGCGCGATACCGACATCATGTTCGACGTGGTGCAGCGCATGGCGCGCCGCAACGCGGCCATGACGGTCGTGACGACCGCCGACGGACGTTGGCGCCCGTCGCAAATCGTCGGCATTATCTCCAAGGAGCATATCGCCGACTCGGTCAGCGAAAGCATTAAGCCATTCGGCGAATAGGCCTGCGCGTGCTTTCGCAGCCCCGCTCCCGCATAATGACGCATGGCTTTCGACACCCGCAGCCTGGCAATCGCCACCGCCGGCTTTTGCGCCTTCGTCAATCTCTATTCGGTGCAGGCGCTGCTGCCCGACCTGGCGCACGAATTCGGCGTTGGTGCCGGCGAAATTTCCTGGCTGATGACGGCGGGCACGGGAGCGATTGCGCTTACCGCGCCGTTTACGGGCGTGCTCGCCGACGTGGTCGGAAGGAAACGTCTGATCACGGCGGCCATGTTCGCGATCGTGATCCCCACTTTGCTGATGACCCTGGTTTCAAGCGTGCCGGCATTCGTATTTTGGCGCTTCGTGCAGGGATTGCTGCTGCCGCCGATCTTCACAGTCGCAGTCGCTTATATCGGCGACGAGTGGCCGCGCGCCGATGTGCCGCGCGTCGCCGGCATTTATATTTCCGGCACCAGCATCGGCGGCTTTTGCGGCCGCTTCATTCCCGGCGCGCTGACCGATCTGATTGGCTGGCGCTTGGCCTTCGCCGTAGTCGCGCTGCTAACACTTGCCGCCGCGACCATCGTGGCGCTGACGCTCACGCCCGAGCGGCACTTCGTCCGCTCAGGCGGCTTTTTTACATCGCTGTCGCAGATGCTGCGTCATTTCCGCGATCGACAGCTCGTTGCCACCTATGCAATCGGCTTCGGCGTCTTGTTCAACTTCATCGCCACGTTCACCTATGTGAGCTTTCACTTGGCGGCCCCACCCTACCTGTTCTCGCCGACGCTGCTTGGCGCGCTGTTTCTCACCTATCTGGTCTCAAGCCCGATCGTACCTTGGGTCGGCCGCGCCATCGCGCTGTTCGGCCGCCGACCCTTCGTGCTCGGCGTCATTGCGTTGTGGATCGTCGGCGTTTTGCTGCTGTTGGCGCCACCGGTGAGCGTGATCATGACGGGGCTGACGCTGTGCGCGGTCTGCGGCATGGTGTGCCAAGCGATCTCGACCGGCTACGTGACCATGACCGCCAAGGAGGGGCGCTCGTCAGCCGTCGGTCTTTACGCGACCGCCTATTATGTGGGCGGCAGCGCCGGAGCGTTTCTCGGCGGTCTCGCCTGGACCTTTTCCGGCTGGATCGGCTGCGTTGCCACAATCGTCGTCATGCAAGCGATCATAGCGGCCATTGTCGCGGCCGCCTGGGGGCGCTGAAGAAAATGGACTTGCCAAAGAGAGGAACAACATGGTGTCGGAGAGCCAATTTGCCTTCCTGCGGTCGATCGATACGCCGACCGTCTGTAATCTGATCGAAATCGTCGCGCCTGAGCGCCGCGGCGCCGGCTACACCGCCGTTCATCTGCATTGCCCGTTTCCCGACTTGCCGCCGATGGTCGGCTTCGCCAAGACGGTCGCGATCCGCGCCCGCGATGCGGTGAGCGGACCGAGCTACATGCAGAAGCGGATGGACTACCTCGACTACGTCGCCGCCGAACCACGTCCCAGCGTGGTGCTGATCCAGGACCTCGACGAGCCGCCCGGCTACGGCGCGTTCTGGGGCGAAGTGCAGACCAACGTGCACAAGGCGCTTGGCTGCCTTGGCACTGTGACCAACGGCTCGGTGCGCGACATCCCGGCAGTGGCGCTCGATTTTCAAATGCTCGCCGGCTCGATTGCGCCATCGCACGCTTATGTCCACGTGGTCGAGTTCGGCATCCCGGTCACCATCCACGGCATGGCGGCCAAAAGCGGCGACCTCATCCATGCCGACCGCCACGGCGCCGTGATCGTCCCGGTCGATAAGATCGACGCCATGAAGTGCGCGCTCGACGGCCTGATGAAGCAAGAGGCGCGCATCATCACCGCAGCAAAGTCCGGCATGGGCGTCGAGGCAATCAAGGCGGCGTTCCGCGGTTAATCGTTCGCGCTCGGATGCCAATGCGGCTGATAGCCGTGCGATAGAACCGCGACAATCGCCGGCGGCGTGAGCACATCCACCTTGCTCCCGCGCGGCCTCGGTCTGCGGGCGTCATAGCCTTGCGGCGTCCAGCGCAGCAGCGACTTGCCGCGTACCGCAAAAGCGCCCTCCCCTAATACAATGAAAGCACCGTCAGGCAACGCGTCGATATCACGCCGGTTCTGGTGCTTGGCGCGGCCGTGCCGCCGTTGGCGATGCAGAATCGCATCCATCTCGTCCGCTCGAGGGCGCGTTTGCAGCTTATGCGCCTGTCGCCATCTCTCGGCGAAAGCGAGCGCATCGTTGCGGCGGCATTCGAAACACGGCCGGTGCCCGGCCGCGAGCGCGGCCGGCTCGTCGAGAAAGAACAGTTCGGTGTAGGAACGGCCCCACACTTCGCGATGACGATTTTTGAAGTCGAGCACACAGCAGATCCATTGTCGCGACGCCCAGCGTCGCCCGGTGAGCGTTTTCGCATCCATGTGAATGCGCCCGCCGCGATTACCCATGAACAGCCCGCGCGCAGACACGGCAACGAGATCACCGAACGGCGTAACGCGATTTTGCAGCGGCATCGCCCATCTCGTCTCGTCGTCTCCAGCCAGCGCCCGCTATCGGCAACCGGCCACAAAGGATATACTTCACCTTCAGAATTCGCACACCCCTTGCCTCATCGTGCGCGAGCATCGTCATGCAAACAAACGCGGATACGGCTGAGGCGTTGCTGCAAAAGGCTCAGGCGCTGGTGCCGATCTTGCGTCAGCGTGCCCAAGCGACCGGCCAAGCGCGCCGCGTTGCCGACGAGACGATTCGGGACTTCCGGGATGCCGGTCTTTGGTATCTTCTCAAGCCGAAGAAATTCGGCGGCTCCGAACTCCGGCCGGACGTCGCATTCACGGTCGCCAGCGAGCTATCCCGCGGCGATGGATCGGCCGGCTGGGTCTGGGCAGTGTTCACCATTCACGACCTTTTGGTGGCGCTGTGGCCGGAAGAATTCCAGCAGGAATATTGGGCCAGATCACCGCAACCGCTGGCCGCGGTCTGTACGAAGGCAGCCACATCCAGCGTGCCTACGCCGACTTACACGCGCTACAGGGGCATATCGTGGCCGGGTGGGAGATGCCGGGCTATAGCTACGGGCAGGTCATGCTGGGCGGATCTCCCTCGGACGCGTTCACGTAAGACCTGCTGCGTGCCGACCGCCTGTCTGCTAAAGTCGGGCCGTTCAACCAAGGGAGGATTAGCATGCCTAGATTGCCAACAGTAGCGCTCTCGCTAACATTTGTTGCGCTTGCGGCACCCATCGCCAATGCGCAAAGCATGAACGTGACCAGTGCAGAAATCAGCAACGGCGCGACGATCCAGAATGAACAAGTCTTCAAAGGATTCGGCTGCACCGGCGGCGATATCTCACCGTCCTTGAGCTGGACCGGGGCGCCGAGCGGAACAAAGAGCTTCGCCATTACCATGTACGACCGGGATGCGCCGACCGGCAGCGGCTGGTGGCACTGGGTTGTGTTCAACATTCCGGCGTCGACGACGTCGATCCCGAAGGGAGCCGGCGATCCGAAGAAAAAAGGCATGCCGCACGGCGCAATTCAGAGTCGCACGGATTTCGGCACCGACGGCTATGGCGGACCGTGTCCGCCGAAAGGCGATCCACCGCATCACTACACCATCACGGTGTTCGCGGCCGACGTTGCCAAGCTGCCGGACGCTACAAATCACAACGCTTCCGCCGCCTTGGTCGGCTTCGACCTGCATTTCCATACGCTCGGCAAGGCGACCCTGACAGCGACTTACGGCCGCTGATGGAGCGCGTGCGCCGGGCGCCACGCGCCAATAGCGGGCACAGGCAGTCCGAGATTCTCGCGCAGCGTCGTGCCAGTGAAATCGTTGCGGAAAAGGCCGCGGCGCTGCAGTTCGGGCGTGACGAAGCGCACGAAATCCTCATAGGCGCCGGGAACATGGGTAGCCGACAGCACGAAGCCGTCGCACGCCGGGGCGACGAACCATTCCTCGAGCTGATCGGCTACTTCTTTCGGACCGCCGACAATAGGATTATGCACGCGCCCGCGGCCGCTGATCGTGATGAAATCGCGGATGGTCGGAGCCTTTGTTCCGCTCGCTTGCAGCACGCGGTCGCGGATGCCCTGCAGGCCGGACATTTCGGCCAATTCGTCCGTGCTGAAGGGTTCATCCATGCCCTTGCGCGCAAAATCGAAATTCAGCGCCTCCGACAGGAGTGAAAGCGCGTCGATCTCGAGCGGCAACTTATCGATCGCGGCCCATTTGTCCTCGGCCTCCGCTTTGCTCGGCGCGGCGATCGCGTTGATGAGCTGTGTTACGCGTACGTGATCCGGCTCGCGGCCCAGTCGCGTCACGTTGGCCTTGAGCGCCGCGTAATCGCGGCGGCCGATCTCCACATTCGGATAGGCGACGAAAATCACTTCGCCCCATTGCGCGCCGAAGCGACGGCCACGGCCGCTTGCGCCAGCCTGGATGATGACCGGATGGCCCTGGGCCGAGCGCGGCACCGTGAATGGCCCGCGCGAACGATAGTAGCGGCCCTCATAATCGAGGCGATGTACCTTCTCCGGGCTGGCAAAAATTCCGCTCGTCTTGTCCTGGACGATGGCACCGTCTTCCCAGCTATCCCAATGGCCGAGTACGATTTCCATGAACTCGTCGGCCCGGTCGTAGCGCAGGTCGTGATCCAAAACCTCGTCGCGGCCCATGTTCTGCGCTTCGCCGTCGTTGAGCGAAGTGACGACATTCCAGGCCGCGCGGCCGCCCGTCATCAGATCGAGCGTGGCGAATACGCGCGCCACGTGGAACGGTTCGTAATAGCTCGTCGAATAGGTGGCGCCGAGACCGAGGCGCTCGGTCGCCATCCCCATCACTGTGAGCACTGTCACGGCGTCGAGCTTCACGCAGCGGATGCCGTGTGCGACGGTGTGCGCATGATTTCGCCCATACATGTCCGGCATCGACAGGCGATCGTCGAAAAAACCCAAGTGAAATTTGCCCGCTTCCAGGACGCGGCCGATGTGGCGGTAAAAATCGGGCGACCAGCTGTCGGTGCGCGATTCCGGATGGCGCCAGGAACTTGGATGGTTGGTGCAATTCTGCGCCTGCAGAAAGCCGATTAAAATCATCTGCCGCATCGGCGTGCTCATCACAATCACATCGGCACGATTCGACGCATTATGACGCGGATGCAAAGCCGAGGCCACGAGGCGCGTAATGGTGAAGAAGCGTATTTGTCCTGGGAGTTTTAGTCGACCTCGCCCAACCAGGGGCGACGAGACGTGTGGCGCACATGGACGATTTCGATAGCTTCGTCGGTGTTGACGATTCGATAAAAGATTTTAATTGATAATGTGGGACAATCTTCCCGCGAACGCCGGATATCCGCGTCGCCTCCGCTGCTGCGGGATGCCTGCGGATAAACTCAACCGCCGCATAGATGGCCGTGAGAACGTTTAGCGCACCCTTCGGACTGCGAGCTGTGAGGTATTCAAGAATAGCTTCGAGGTCTTTCGTGGCGCGTCAGCTGTAGCGAATAATCATAGGACGCCGCAGCGCACCCAAAACTCCCGCATTGCCTCTTCGCTCGTCCACTCGCCGCGTTCAAGCTCGGCCAGTCCCTGGCGAATGGCCTCTTCCTCCTCTGGTGTCACCTCACAGACACCGATGCGTCGCGCCTCGATTTCACGTGCCCTTTCGGCGAGTTCATCAACGTCCTCCTGCGGCCAAGCACGGACGCGATCAAGAAGCTCTTTTGCGGTCTGCGTCATCGTCACGTTCCATAGCCACCAACCGCGCCACCAACTCACCCGCTCACTTACGCTTGCGGCTGCGGCTCCATCGGGCCAGGCTCGGGGCGTGGGCGGTTGCGGCCGGCGCCGGCGCTGGGCACGGTCGAGGCGCGCGGCGTCGTTGGCTCGATCACGGATTCGCGCGTCGGGCGCTTGCCCATGAGCAAATCCTTGATCTCGTCTCCGGTCAGCGTCTCGAATTCGAGGAGACCCTTGGCCAAGGTTTCCAGATCCGCGCGCTTCTCGGTGAGGATATGCTGCGCTTCGGCGTAGCCCTCCTCGACGTAGCGCCTGATCTCGGCGTCGATCTTCTGCACCGTGGCCTCGGAAATGGTCTGCTGGCGCGCCACCGAATAGCCGAGGAACACCTCCTCCTGGTTCTCGCCATAGGCGACGGTGCCGAGCGCGTCGGAGAGACCCCAGCGCGTCACCATCATGCGCGCAAGCTTGGTGGCCTGCTCGATGTCGGAGGCGGCGCCAGACGTGACCTTTTCCCGACCAAACACCAATTCCTCGGCGACGCGTCCGCCCATCATGATGGCGAGCCGCGAGGTCATCTGTTCGAGCGACATCGACAGCTTGTCGCGCTCGGGCAACTGCATGACCATGCCGAGCGCGCGGCCGCGCGGGATGATGGTGGCCTTGTGGACGGGATCGGTAGCCTTGACGTTGAGCGCGACGATGGCGTGGCCGCCCTCGTGATAGGCGGTGAGAAGCTTTTCCTCTTCCGTCATCACCAGCGACTTGCGCTCGGCACCCATCATCACCTTGTCCTTGGCGTCCTCGAACTCGACCTGAGTGACCATGCGCTTGTTGCGCCGCGCCGCCATCAAGGCCGCCTCGTTGACCAGGTTCATCAGATCGGCGCCGGAAAAGCCGGGCGTGCCGCGAGCGATCGTCTTTAAGTTCACGTCGGGCGCCAGCGGCACCTTGCGCACGTGCACTTTGAGAATCTGCTCGCGGCCGACCACGTCGGGATTCGGCACCACCACTTGACGGTCGAAGCGGCCCGGACGCAGCAGCGCCGGATCGAGCACGTCCGGCCGATTGGTCGCCGCGATCAGGATGATGCCCTCATTGGCTTCGAAGCCGTCCATCTCGACGAGGAGTTGATTGAGCGTCTGCTCGCGTTCGTCGTTACCGCCGCCGAGGCCGGCGCCGCGATGGCGCCCGACGGCGTCGATCTCATCGATGAAGATGATGCAGGGCGCATTCTTCTTCGCCTGCTCAAACATGTCGCGCACGCGGCTCGCGCCGACGCCGACGAACATTTCGACGAAGTCGGAGCCAGAAATGGTGAAGAACGGCACGTTCGCCTCGCCGGCGATGGCGCGCGCCAGCAATGTCTTGCCGGTGCCGGGCGGACCGACAAGCAGCAATCCGCGCGGGATACGACCGCCCAACCGCTGGAATTTAGCGGGATCGCGCAGGAATTCGACGATCTCCTGCAAATCGAGCTTGGCTTCGTCGACGCCGGCTACGTCCTCAAAGGTGACGCGGCCATGTGCCTCGGTCAGCAGCTTGGCGCGCGATTTGCCGAAGCCGAGCGCCTTGCCGCCGGCACCCTGCATCTGCCGCGACAGGAATATCCACACTCCGATCAACGCCACGAACGGCAGCCAGGAGATCAACAGTGAGACGAACCAAGGCACGTTCTCGGTCTGCGGCCGCGCCGTAATCTGAACGCCCTTGTTGTAGAGCCGCTGCACCAGCGTCGGATCGTTGGGCGCATAGGTCTGAAAACTACCGCCACTGGTGAAGTCGCCGTGGATTTCCGGGCCTTGAATGGTCACGTCACGTACGCGGCCGTTATCGACGTCGTTGAGCAGCTGTGAGAAGCTGATTTCTTGCGAATTGGTATTATGGCTGGGGTTCTGAAACAGCGTGAAGAGCGCCAGCAGCAATAGTACGATGATGACCCACAGGGCGAAATTGCGCAGATTAGCGTTCATCTTAGGTCCTTGATCCGCAATCGCATGCGGAAACAGGCGCTGGTCTTTAGCCTGCGAATCGTGGCGGCTTCACGTCCCTTACGCCCTTGCAATGTAGGCGCGCGACAAGGCCCTGCCAAGGGAACCGCGCGGCCCTACGGGAAATCAGGCCCCCAGTATAGGCTTATTTCGTAAAGCGGCTCTTGCCATAGGGCGTATAGCTGTGCTGCGGCGCACGGGGCGCTTATCGGCCGAGACGCGCCGGGCGGGCGCCCGCTCGACGCTGAGCCGGTCACCCAAAAGCGTGACCACCGCGCCGGCAAGCGTGCGGCGCAGCCGCACGGCCGACAGCAGCACATTATAGAGCGCCTCGAGCTTCCCGAGCTCGACCGGCCCCTCGTCTCCCGTGTGCGCAATCGCGCGGCCAAGAAGGCGGATCCCGATCTCGGCAGGCAGACCGATGAATCGCGCGGCGTCGAGAACGATTGGGCCGCGCCGCGGCCAGGCAGCCGGCGTCAGCGCCGCGCGCGCGGCGCGAACGGAGAATTCGATCGCCGCTTCGGCGCGCCGCATCCGCATCGACAACCGCGAAAGCCCACGTGCATCGAGTCCCTCGCGCGCCAGCGCGGGCATCACCGCACGCAGTCGCGCACGGGTAAATTGCGGATCACTGTTGCTCGGGTCCTCACTGTAACCGATGCCGGCCGCTTGCAGCGTCGCGAGGAGCCGTTCCTTGGGAATGTGCAAGAGTGGACGCAGCAGCAAAATTATGCGGCCGCTGACGCCTGGAAGGAAAGACGCGGCCGCCATGCCCGCCAGCCCGGTAAGTCCGCTGCCGCGGGCGAGACGGAACAGCACGGTTTCTGCCTGATCGTCGAGCGTATGGGCGGTCAGAATGTGCGCATATCCGGCGCGTGCCGCGGCATCCCCCAACAATCGATAACGCGCCAGCCGCGCAGCTTCCTGCAGGCCGGTTTTCGGCTTCTTGCCACGCCAGCGTAGCGTCCGATGTCGCACCCCGAGCCGGCTCGCAAGGCGTTTTACCGCAGCGGCTTCGGCAGCCGCCTCCAGCCGCAATCCATGATCGACAGTTACGGCAAGGAGCTGCGGAGGTTGCCGCTGCCACTTCGCCCACCGCGCGGCCAGGAGCAATAGTGCCGTTGAATCAGGGCCGCCGGAAGCGGCGATCACAAGCCCGCCGAGGCCTTCGAGGCCGCGGAATAGCGCGTTCAGCTCGTCGTCGCGAACGGCTTTCTCAGCAATGAGCACGCTTTTGTTCCCGCGCAACGCTCTCCTTTACGCTTAAAGAGGCGCGCGGGTATTTGCGTAAGACCTCGCCCAACGAGGCGCAAGCGGCTTCCTTTTGGCCCAAAGCCGCAAGCGATTCGCCAAGCCGCAACAGCGCATCGGGGGCTCGCGGATTAGTTCCGTATTTGGTGGAGACGGCGAGAAACGCCTCTGCGGCATCGTGATATTGCTGGCTCTGAAACAGCGATTCGCCGAGCCAATATTGCGCTTCCGGCGTTAACCGATCGCCCGGATATTGCCGCAGGAACGTGCGGAACGTATCCGCCGCCTGCGTATAGTCCTTGCGCTCGAAATAACCCCGACCGAGCTCGTATTCATCGCTTGGCGTAGCTGCCGGCGGCAACGTCGGCGACAGCGAAGCCAAATTGCCGCCGGTCGCACTCGGGTTGACAGGCGGCGGAGGAGGAAGCTGGCCGGGCGGTGCTGCATCCGCCCGCGGAGCGGACGCGCTCGACAGGTCGAGCGGCACTCCGGCCTGCCGCGGCACGGGCGCACCGTCCGGCGCGCCTTGGTAAGGTGGCGGCGGCTCGGTCGCGGTGGTGCTGGTACCGAGCGGGCGTGGGGCCCCAGGCGCATTCGGATCGACTGCCGGATTGAAAGCGTCGTGGTGGCGGTCGTCGGGTGGGGACCCCGTACCTGCAACCGGCGCCGGCGGGACAGCCGGCGGTGGCGGCGAATATTGAGCGACAGGCGGCGAAGAGTACCGAGCGGGTGGCGGCGAATATTGCGGCGGAGGCGGCGGTGCATATTGTGCCGTCGGCGGCGGCGATCCACCAGCAGCCGGCGCGCTGCCCTGAACTTGCTGCTGCAGGCGCTGCACCTGCTGCTCCAGTTGCTGGTTGCGGTATTGCAGTTGTTCCACCTGGCCGGTGAGATCGCGGATGGTCTGTTCCATGCGATCGACCCGGGTCACCAGATCAGAATCGACATCCTGTGCGCGCGCGGCATGGGCGCCCAGCGCGCACGCGAGCGCGACCGAAAGAAGCGCGGTATAGCGGATCATCCCCTGCGACATTTTCGCCGGCTTGAGTATCGCAATCATAGCGGACCCTGCGTCCAAATTGTGACTGCTGCACAGGGCCGAGGCGGCTCCCCACGCCTGCAGCGGCCGGGCGAGCACGGCGGCCCGTACCGGCGCCGGCGTTTATGAGCTCTGATCGAGCACCGTCACGGCACGACGGTTCTGTGACCAGCAAGAGATGTCGTCGCACACTGCGACTGGCCGTTCTTTGCCATACGAGATGGTTCGCATACGCTGCGCCGCTATGCCGCGCGAGACCAGATAATCTCGTACTGTTTGCGCGCGCCGCGCGCCCAGCGCGAGATTGTATTCGCGCGTGCCGCGTTCGTCGGCATGGCCTTCGATGGTGAACGAATATCGGCTGTAATGGCTAAGCCATTCGGCCTGCTTGTCGAGCGTCGCGCGCGCCTGTTGGGATAGGTCCGACGAGTCGGTGTCAAAGAAGACGCGGTCGCCGACATTGACGACGAAATCCTGCTGGCTGCCGGGCACGGCGGCAGAGGCCATCGCGTTGGCCGGGTCGGCATCATGCTTGGCGCAACCCGCGATCGCCAGCGCTCCGAAGATAACGGCTGCGAATCTGGCGCCGCGGACGACAGTCATCCTCTTCATTCCGGTGCCTCCGTTGCTTGCGTCGCGAGCCCGCTTCGCGCCCCAGCAGGGCGGAAATGGGCAAGATTTTAGCGGGTCTAGCAGCGCCTTCGTTAAGCGAAGGTTCCGTCAACCTTGATGACGCCTTGCAAAGAAGCGTAGTCCCCGCACATCACCCGAAAACCCTTTGGAATGGTTAATGAGGCCCCAATGCGGCAATGATGTGATGGGCGCGAAGATCATGACAATAGCGGCGACCAGGCGGGATCGGAGGCAAAGCTTGGCGTGGGAACCCGCA
>JASHRW010000024.1 GCA_030037065.1 Xanthobacteraceae bacterium | reverse complement strand
CACCACCAGCGAAAAGCGCTCGTCGGCGGCGAGGCACGGGGCTTCCTGGAAGCCGAGCTCCTTGCGCACCATGTTGGCGCCGAGCACCAGCGAGACCATTTTGTAGAGGGCATGGCGGCGGCTCATGCCCTCGCGCCCCATGCCGCAGTCGGACGAGATCACCAGCCGTTCCGGCGGGATGTATTTGAGCGCGGCGCGGATTTGCGCCGCCACTTCGTCCGGGCTTTCCACCTGCAGCGTGTGATGGTCGATGACGCCGATGGCGATCTTCTTGCCGACGATGGTTTTACCGATGGCTTCGAGATCGATGCCGCCAGAGCTCGAGGATTCGAAGGTGATCACGTCGGCATCGACCGTATTGAAGGCTTCGAGCGCCGGCTTGTAGCTCTGCACCTGGGCGAACATGCGCTGCTGCGAAGGGTTGCCCCAGCAGGAATGCGCCCACACTTCGGTCTTGGCGCGCAGGCCCTTCACGGTGCGATTGAACACCTCGACCATCAATTGCGGCGTGATCACTTTGTCCTGGATTTTGCGGATGGCGATGAGGTGAATCTGCGGCTCCTCGATCTGGATCACCGGGCAGCCGGCATCCGCCAGCTCGTGATATTCGGCGTTGAACGCATCGGCGATGGCGAACAGGCGCTCGGGGACGCTCTTGTAGTAGCGGTCCTGCAACGCAAACGCGACGATCTCCGCCGACACGGCCCCGAACTTCACCGGCTTTTTGGTGAAGCGCTGCGCCGCCTTCCACATCGCCGTGTATTGCAGATTGCCGCGACCGATCGGTCCGATGATCACCGGCATCACCCGCGATTCGAGATAATCGTGCAGAACGTGCCCGCGCGGAAAGATGATGCCGCCGCGTCCGGCGGGCGTGGCCTCCGGATGGGCCGCGTCGAGCCCGCTCATGTGGTTCGGCGGGTACGCGGTCCAGCTCTGGCCGCCGACGTCATCGTCGAAACGGCAATCGCCATCGCTCACGATATCGAGGCCGGCGAGTTCCTGATCGCGCAGATAGCAGCCGAGCGCGTCCTCGTACTGCTCGCGGAAGCGCCGGGTGACCATCGCCTCGAGGAAATGCCTGGTGCCGAGATTCTCCGTGTACCAGCTCGGCCGCGGCAGCGAGCCGGTGATGGTCGTCGGCAGCATGATGTCCTTGGTGCCCCGGTACATGGCGAACGTCCTCCTGAACGTATTACGTCGTCATGCCCGGCCACACGGGTCCGGCCTTCGGCCGGCCCGAGTACAAGCCTATGCCGGGCATCCACGACTTTCAGCGAAGCAACATTAAAGGCGTGCTCGCCCACTTTCAAACTGCCTGCGATGGGCAGGAGTGGGCAGATGATCGCGGCCTAGGTGCCGGTGAACACCGGCTTGCGTTTCTCCATGAAGGCGGCGCGGCCTTCGTTGTAGTCGCGGCTGGTGAAGCACTTCTCCACCATTTCGGTGGTGCGCGCGACGTTGCGCTTGCCCTCGTCCTTGAGGATTTCGCCGACGGTGTATTTCACCGCCTTGATGGTGAGCGGCGCGTTGGCACAAATCATGTCGGTGATGGCTTTGACGACGTTTTCAAGCTCGGCTGACGGCACCACGCGGTTGACCAGTCCCATGACGAGCGCCTCCTGGGTGTCGAACTGGCGCGCGGTGTAGAAAATTTCCTTGGCGAAGGCCGGCCCGACGACATCGACCAGCCGCTTCAGTCCGACGTAGCCGTAGCCCAAGCCAAGCTTCGCGGCGGGGACGGCGAACTTCGAATTATCGGAGGCGATGCGCAGGTCGCAGCAGGTGGCGAGACCTAAGCCGCCGCCAATGCAATAGCCGCGGATCATGGCGATGGTCGGCTTGGGAAAGTCGTAGATGCTGGCGTAAGCGGCCTCGGTTTTGGCGCCGTAGGCGCGCGCGGCGTCCAAGTTGGCGCGCTCGTTTTCGAACCGGGAAATGTCGGCGCCGGACACGAACGCCTTGCCGCCCGCGCCGGTGACGACCACGACGCGGATCTGATCGTCGGCGGCGAAGTCGTCGAGGATGCGCTTGGTCGCTTCCCACATCTCCAGCGACACGGCATTGTGCCGTTCGGGGTTGTTGAAAGTCACAATGCCCACGCCGCCTTCCTTGCGCGAGAGCATCTTGTCGGTTTGGGTCATGGTGGTTCCTTCTCATTGCCTCATGGCCGCGCTTATCGCGGCCATTCACGTCTTTGCCTGCATTAAGTCGTGGATGCCCGGCACAAGGCGCACAAGGCCGGGCATGACGACGTGATGGCTTAAACCGCCTTCGCCTTGTGCAGCGCGGCGATGTCGCGCGCGGAAAAGCCGAATTCCTTAAGGACCGCATCGGTGTGTTGGCCGATCTCCGGTGGCGGCGCCACGAAGCGCGACGGCGTGCGCGACAAGGTGACCGGCTGGGCGACGAGTTGCATCTTGCTCTTGTCTTTCTTGGTCACGCTCTGCGCCATCTTCAGATGCTTCACCTGCGGGTCGGCGAACATCTCGTCGATCGCGTAGATCGGCCCGCACGGCACGCCGGCCTTGTTCAAGCGTTCGACCCAATCGGCGCTGGTGCGCTTTTCCATGTAGGTCTGGATTTCGGCATTGAGCGCGTCGCGGTTCTTCGAGCGCGCCGCGCCGCCCTGATATTCGGGCTTGTGCAGCAGCGCGGTGGCGTCGGCAGCTTCGCAGAAGCGCTGCCAGATTTTTTGACCCGTTGCGGCGATGTTGACGTAGCCGTCGAGCGTTCTGAAAACGCCGGTCGGAATGCTGGTCGGATGATTGTTGCCGGCTTGCTTCGCGACTTCGCCCTGCACCAGATAACGCGCAGCCTGAAAGTCGAGCATGAAAATCTGCGCCTGCAACAGCGAGGTCGCGATGTACTGACCTTTCTTTGACGTCTCGCGCTCCAAGAGCGCCACCAGGATACCGATCGAGGCGAACAAACCGGCGGTCAGGTCGGCGACCGGGATGCCGACGCGGACCGGCCCCTGCCCCGGCAGGCCGGTGATCGACATCAGTCCGCCCATGCCTTGCGCGATCTGATCGAAGCCGGGCCGACCGGCGTAGGGTCCATCCTGGCCGAAGCCGGAAATGCTGGCATAGATCAGGCGCGGATGGATCTTGGCGAGTGTCTTGTAGTCGATCTTGAGCCGCTTCTTCACGTCGGGGCGAAAGTTCTCCACCACCACGTCGGCCTTTCTGACCATGCGC
>JASHRW010000023.1 GCA_030037065.1 Xanthobacteraceae bacterium | reverse complement strand
GCGAAGAGCCGACCTTGTTTCTCTGGGCATGCGATCGTTACCCGTTCCCGCACCCGTTTCGCCTCCCCACGACGCGCCCGATGCAATCGCGCGACGTCATAACCTGCGAGATCCACCCGAAAATTGGCGGTTATTTCACGCACGTGGAGCGCACATTTTGTCTTGGCGAACCGGACAGCGAACTGCAGCGCATCTATGACGGCTGCCTGCACGCGTTCAAGCGCGGGATGGAGCTGTTCGGACCCGGCAAATCCATCGCCGCCTGCATGAACGAGGTCAAACGGGTTATCGACGACGCCAAGCTCGGCATTTGCGAAACTGGAATTCACGGACACGGACTAGCGTCGCTCGAATATCCCCGCTATCGCTTCCATGCGCTCAAGGCCGATCAGGCCGCGCTGGCGAAGATCGGCGGCGAATTCAAAGCCGGAATGGTCTTCGCCTTCAATATCGATCTCTTCGATCCGAATTGGCGCGGCGGCGAGACCGGCGCCGTTTTCGCGGATACCGTGGTCATTAGCCAAACCGGAGCGCGCAGCTTGCATGCCTTCTCGGACGATCTGCAGAGGGTCTGCTGATGGCTGGAGCCGAACGCACCGCGCCGAAGTTTCGCCGCGTCGTCACCGGACATGGCGCCGACGGCAAGCCGACGGTCTGGATCGACAGCGAGGCGACCAATCACAAATTTCCTAACGACAAGATCACTTCGACTTTGATGTGGTCGACGGATGCGAGCCCGACCCGGATCTTCGGCAATGAAGACGAAGGTGCTCACATTCTCGGCTCGGCGCCGCCGGCGAATGGCAGCCGCTTTACGATGATGGAATTCCAGCCCGGCAATGAAGCGACTCTACATCAGACCGACACGGTCGATTACGTGATCTGCATTTCCGGCGAAATAGACATGTTTCTCGATTCGTCGCGCTTCGTTACCCTGCGGGCCGGCGATGTTCTCATTCAGCGCGGAACGCTCCATGCCTGGGCGAACCGCAGCGACAAGCCTTGTCGGCTCGCGGTCGTGCTCCTCGACGCCCTGCCCAAGCGTGAGGGTTCCATATCCGGTCTGGTCAGCGCCCGATAGATGACAACAGAAATTGCGCCTAAAAATCCGCTCGCCGCCCGCTCACTGGGCGATAAAACCCTCACCAAGGGTCTTCAACTCATGGAGGCTTTATCGCAGCGCGAGGGACCTCGCGGCATATCGGAGCTCGCTCATCAGTTGTCGCTCACCAAGAGTAACGTTCATCGCCTGCTGCAGACTCTGTCCCGATGTGGTTACGTTACGCAAGAAGCGAGCACCGAACGTTATCTGCTGTCTGCAAAGCTCTGGCAGATATCGCGCCGGACCAAGCCGTTCGAAGCCTTGCAACGCTTGGCAAGGCCGATACTGCGGCACATCGTCGAGCAAACGAACGAAAGCGTCATATTCGCGATCGTCGAACAGGACGATCTGATCGTGGTCGATCAGGTCGAGACGCCGAACCCGGTACGAGTGGTGTTTTTCTCCATAGGGCAATCCTTCCCGATCGATCGGGTCATTATGATGGGAAAAGGGCTCACAGCCTTGCAGCTCATTGCGTTAGCGGCATTGCCGGAGGCGGAGGCGCGCGGCGTGCTGCGCAAGCTGCAGGAACAGCTTAAAAAGGGGAAATCCTTTATCGATGTTCAACTGTCCTACGTCTCCACAGCCCGAAAGGACGGTTTTGCCGTCAATCGAGGCAAATGGGTTACTGGAGCAACCGCGGTCGCTGTCCCGGTATTCGGAGTCGCACGGAATTTGATCGGTATGTTGTCCTGCTTTGGCCCAGTGGATCGGTTCACTGAGTCGGGTGTCGGCAAAGTTCGAAAGATTTTGTCACTGGGTGCCGACGACCTGTCGTTGCAATTGGACAAATCCTAACGTCAGGTCGGGTCGCAATCACCAGCGGAGCGGTTGCTCATCAAATCTCAAATGTCTTAGCCTGCGATAAAGGGAGGAGTACAAAATGCGTCACTTCAGCATCATCGCATTGCTTGCGCTCGGCGCGCTTGGCGCGTCGATGCAGCCTGCATTGAGCCAGGAGCCGATCAAGATCGGCGTGATGTTTCCTTTGACCGGCCCGCTCGCATCGCAAGGCGTGCCGGAGCGCGATGCCATCAAGCAAGCGTTCGACGAAGTGCATGACGTGGTCGCCGGCCGCAAGATCGAGCTGATCTACGAGGACAGCGCCGCGAAGCCGGACATCGGGTTGACCAAGACCAAGGCGCTGGTCGAACGCGACAATGTGAACCTGTTGCTGTCCGAATTGGTAAGCTCGGTCGGTGCCGCAATGGCGCCCTATGTCGCCGAACACAAGATACCGTGGATCAGCACGGTAGCGTTGGCAAGCCTGACGCGCGCGCAGAAAAGCCCGTACATCTTCCGTTTCGTGCCGTCCTCGTATCAATACGCGCTGGTCGCCGCCAACAGCGGCAAAAAGCTCGGTTGGAAGAAAGTGTATTTTATCGGCTGGAACGCGCCACCCGCCCGCGAATCGTACCAAGTCGTGAAAAAGATCTTCGGCGCCGAAAATGTCGTCGACGCCATGTTCCCCAATGTCGGAACCACCGATTACGCGCCTTATCTCACGAAGATGGATGCACAGCCGGCAGACGGCATCTTCGCCGCCATGTGGGGCGCCGATGCGCCGCGCATCGTCGAGCAATGGGCGGAATACGGCTTGAACAAGAAGATGCCGATTTTTGGCATTGCTTCATTCACCAGCGAGGAGCTGCTGACCGATATGCCGCCGCAGGCCGTCGGAGTCCGCAGCGCATACACCTATTGCGGCACGCTCGATACGCCGGAGAACAAGAAATTCGTGGACGAATTCAAGGCCCAACACAACAATGCGATGCCAGGCTCCTACATGTACATGGGTTATATGGCCGCCAAAATGGTCATCGCCGCGCTGAAAGACATCAATGGAAAGGTCGAGGATAAAGACGCCTTTATCGACGCGCTCAGCAAAGTCCATGTCAAGGGTCCGATGGGCGAGGCGAGCTTCGACGAGCATCATGGCATGGTCGCCAATTTTTACGAGCTGACGGTAGAGAAAGGCGCGGACGGACATCTGCAGAACCATTGCGGGCAGCTGATTCCGCAGGTGAGAGATCCTTACGCGATGTTCCCTTAAGGCATCCGGGCGACGCGGCGGCTATTATTGATCGCTCCGACATGAATAGATTTCGGCCCATGTTGAGCGCCCACGCGGGTACGCGGTGCATCTTGAACTTGCCGCGTGCCGGCGCCGGTGTTGCGATCGAAGAAGCCGACGCAGCGACTGCGCCATTCTGTCAGTGGAAACGGTCGCCGCGTTGCGTTAATCGCAAATGATAGGCGCGGCGCCGAAATGAATTACCGGGTATCGTCATCATGGCGTTCTGGCTCATCCAAGCGCTGAACGGCATCTCCTTCGGTATGCTGCTGTTCCTGCTAGCCGCGGGATTATCCCTCATTTATGGGCTGATGAAGGTTTTAAACCTGACGCACGGCTCCTTCTATCTGCTCGGCGGTTATATCGGTGTGGCTGTGGTTCGGACGACCGGAAGTTTCGTCTTGGCGACGCTGGCCGGCGCTTTTGCGATTGCCGTCGTCGGAGTCGTCATGGAGCGCTTCTTTCTGCGGCGCTTTCATCTGCAGGAATTGCCGCAGGCGCTGCTGACGTTCGGCTTTCTCTTCATATTTTCCGATCTCGCAATGGTGATCTGGGGCAGCGACCCGGAAACGATGCCCAAACCGGCGCTGTTCGATCATTCGGTGCAGCTCGGCGGCTTTTATTATCCGTCCTACCGATTGTTCATCATCGCGTTCGGATTGGCAGTTGCTGCCTTCCTCTGGTGGCTCCAGGAGGGCACCCGCGTGGGCGCTATGGTGCGCGCCAGCGTTGACAATGAGGAGGTCGCACGCGCGCTCGGTATCAACGTTTCTCTCCTGTTCAGTCTGGTGTTTGCGCTCGGAGCTTTTCTGGCCGCTCTCGGCGGCGTCATGGGCGGCCCAATCGTCGGCGTCTACCCGGGTGCGGATTTCGACGTTCTCCTGCTCGGTTTCGTTGTTGTGATTATCGGCGGCCTGGGCAGCTTGAAGGGCGCTTTGTTCGGCGGCCTGGCCGTCGGGTTGCTCGACAATTTCGGCAAGGTGTTTTTTCCCGAGTTGGCGCTGTTCACCGTCTTCGCGCCCATGGCCCTTATTCTGGCTTGGCGGCCGTCCGGCTTGTTCGGGCACGAATGAATACAGAGCCTCGGCAACGCAACAACGCTGCGTGCGGTCTCGCCGCAATCTTAATTCTCGGTATGCTGGCGCTGCCCTACTTCCTTTCATCATACTATCTTGGGCTCGCCATCGAGATGATGATTTTCGCGCTGTTCGCGATGAGCCTCGATTTGCTGGTCGGCTATGCCGGGATGGCGTCGCTGGGACATGCCGCCTACTTCGGCGTCGCTGCCTACACGACCGGGCTGCTCGCGCTGCGGCTCGGCTGGAACGTGTGGCTCGCACTTCCGGCCGGAGTTCTCATGGCCGCGCTCACCGCGGCTTTGTTCGGTTTGCTGGCGCTACGCACGCGCGGCAGTTACTTCTTGATGATCACTCTGGCGCTGTCGCAGGTGGCGTGGGGAATTGCATTTGGTTGGCGGACGCTGACCGGCGGCGACGACGGCCTTCCGGACGTACCGCGGCCCGCCTTGAACCTTCCTTTGCATCTTTCCTGGTCGCTGGCCGGCAGCACGGCCTTCTATTATTTCGTCCTGGTCGCCATCACTGTCGCTACGCTTCTTCTTATTCGCATCGTGATTTCGCCATTCGGCTTCGCGCTGCGCGGAATACGCGAGAGCGAGGCGAGGATGCTGGCGCTCGGCTATAACGTCTGGCGCTACAAGTTTGTCGCCTTCGTGCTGGCGGCCGTTTTTGCCGGGTTCGCGGGCTGCCTCTATGTTTATTACAACCGCTTCGTCAGCCCCGACTACCTGCACGTGGCGCGTTCCGCCGAAGTCCTGCTGATGGTCATCCTGGGCGGTGCCGGAACACTGATCGGACCGGCCGTCGGGGCCGCCGTCATCGTGCTCCTGCAGAATCTCATCAGCGCCTACACCGAACGGTGGCTGCTTATTCTGGGCATTGTTTACGTCTTCGTTGCGCTGTTTGCTCCAAACGGTCTCGTCGGCGTGTTCCTGGAGTACCGCGCCAGCCGAATCAAGCGTCACGTGAAGAGATTAAACTCATGAGTGCTCTCGTCGTCAGCGATGTGTCGCGGAACTTCGGTGGGGTGCAGGCGCTCTCCAACGTTTCTATGACGGCCGAACCGGGCGAGCGGCATCTCATCATCGGACCGAACGGCGCCGGCAAGACGACCCTGTTCAATGTGCTGACCGGCACGTTTGCGGCTTCCGGCGGCAGCGTACTGCTATTCGGCCGCGATATTACGCAGCTTCCGCCCTATGAGCGGGCGCGATTGGGTCTCGCGCGTACTTTCCAGATCACCAATCTGTTTCCCCGGCTCACGGTGCTCGAAAATGTCCTTCTCGCGCTGCAGGCGGCGGACACGAGCGCCTTTTCCCTGTATCGGCGCCTGCGCGCCAATGTGCCGGTGTTTCGGAGAGCCAAGGCGCTGCTGGACGATTGGGACTTGGCTGCGATCGCGGAAAAGACCGCGAAGGAAATCTCCTATGGCGAGAAACGTCAGGTCGATCTGATCCTGGCGATAGCTGCGCGACCCAAAGTCCTGCTGTTGGACGAGCCGATCGCGGGCCTTTCGGCCGCCGAGGTGGTGCGTGTCGTGGGCATGATTCGCAGGCTACCGCGGGAGATCACGATTCTCATGATCGAGCACGACATGGACGTGGCTTTCGAACTGGCCGATCGGATTACAGTCCTGCATCAAGGGCGCTTGATCGCCGACGGTGACGTGGCGGCGATCCGCAACGATCCGCAAGTCGCGGAAATTTATTTAGGTGCCGATTGAATGGCCGGATCAATTGACATCGAGCCATCGCGGGAAGGATGACGCGGTGCTGAGCGTCCGAGACATCCATACCTACTATGGCGACAGCTATGTCCTGCAAGGCGTGACGCTCGAGCTCGTACCTGGGCAGGTCGTCGCTCTGCTCGGGCGCAACGGCGTCGGCAAGACGACCTTGGCGCGATCCATTCTCGGGCTCACTCCGCCAAAGCGCGGGACGATCGTGTTCAAGGATGTCGATATCACCCGCATGCCGGCGCACAAAATTGCCCAGATGGGCATCGGCTTGGTGCCGCAGGGGCGGCAAGTGTTTGGCTCATTGACTGTTAAGGAGCATTTGCAGGTGACCGCACGTGGGCGTGGCCGCTGGAATTTCGACAGGGTCACGGAACTGTTTCCAAATCTGCGCAGCCGGATGCGCAGCTTGGCCGGCAAGCTCAGCGGTGGCGAACAGCAAATGCTCGCGGCCGGACGGGCGCTGGTCGCAAATCCGGCGTTGCTGGTGATGGACGAGCCGACCGAGGGACTGGCGCCAATGATGGTGCGCGAACTCGGGCGCGGTATTGAATCGCTCAAACAGGTCGGCACATCGATTCTCCTCATCGAGCAGCAGCTCGCGTTTGCGCTACGCTACGCTGACGTGGTCTTTATCATGAGCAAAGGGCGCATCGTGCATCGTTGCACGCCGGCCGAACTCGCCGCCGATGCGCAGACGAAGGCGCGATATCTTGGCATCTAATGGCGCGCCTGAGATGGCGCGCCGGCGCGACTTCGCGACGCATATAACAGCCGATGGATCGTGACCGGAGGAACGTCCACAGCGGTTCGCCAAATCGCATTTTCCATCGCAAGTCGCCGCTCTTCGATCGCTTTCTGGGGGACGAGCAGGCTGCGCCGGCATATGATGTGATGGACGGCGCCGATCGCGCTGGGTTGCCGAATCGGTGTTGCGCAACGTCGGAATGCCCGATGTCGAGACACACGGACCGCGAGGAAGAGGACGAGGCTCGCCGCTCGGCGGCGCTGCTCGGTCTAATCGTCATTTTGAGCCTCGCCATCGCGGGAATCCTGCTGCTGCATGCGCTCGAAAGGAAATCGCGTCTCGAAGATTGCCTGATGTCGGGCCGCAGCAATTGTGCGCCCATCGAGCTTCCGCCTGAGCGGCACTAAGCGAGCGGTGCCCGGGCGCGGCCAGGGACGAAAGGTTGCGATGCGAGCGATAAATAGGTATTTGGCCCCGCGAGGGGGCCCGAAGCCGGCCTTAAGGAGGCGGCGGCATGAGTAAGCATATCGCCGCCGGTGTGGCGGCTGTGGCGATCGTCGCCGCAGGGATCGGCGGCTGGCAATTTCTCGCCCACGCGCCGACGGCCGCCGCGGCGCGGCAGCTGGCCGCCGCGGCAGGCGTGCCGGTGACGCTCGGCACCGTGACTGCCAAGGACGTCCCGGTCTATGTCGACGGCATCGGCTCGGTCCAGGCCTACAACATGGTCACGGTGAAGAGCCGCGTCGATGGCCAGATCGTGGCGGTCGATTTCAAGGAAGGCGAGGAGGTCAAACAGGGCCAACTGCTGTTCCAGATCGATCCGAGCCCCTATCGGGCGGCGCTCGAACAGGCGCAGGCGGCGAAGGCCAAAGACGCGGCGCAGCTCGAAAGCGCCCAACTCGATCTCGCGCGCTATGCGAAGCTCGTCGTCCGCGGCTACCAGACGCAGCAGAGCTACGACCAGCAGAAGGCGCTGGTGGCGCAGCTGACGGCGGCGCTGACCGGCGATCAGGCGCAGATCGATGCCGCGCAGCTGAACGTCGACTATGCCGATATCCGGGCGCCGATTGATGGCCGGCTCGGGGCGCGGCTGGTCGATATCGGCAATTTGGTGCGCGCCGGTGACAATACCGCGCTCGTCACGATCACCCAGCTGCATCCGATCTTTGTCAGCTTCACCCTGCCGCAGCAATATGTCGACCAGATCCGCCAGAACCAGACCCAGGCGCCGCTCGTCGTCGATGCAATATCGGGCGACGGGCAGCATGAGCTCGCGCAAGGCGAGCTCACCCTGATCGACAACACGATCAACCAATCGACCGGCACGATCTTCTTGAAGGCGACCTTCGCTAACCGGCGCGAGCGGCTGTGGCCGGGCGAATTTGTCAATGCCCGGGTCGTGCTCTCGGTGCGCCACGACGTGCCGACCGTGCCGGCGGAGACGGTGCAGCAAGGACCGGACGGCTACTTCGCCTATATCGTCAATCCCGGCGACACGGTCGAGCGGCGCACGATCGCCGTCGCCGCGATCCAGGATGGCCTCGCGATCGTGACAAAGGGGCTGAAGCCGGGCGAGCAGGTCGTCGTCAGCGGGCAGTACCGGCTGACGAACGGTGCCCACATCATCCCGCAGGCGGCGCATCGGCCGGGCTCGACGACCTGAGCCGGACGCAGCGCATGAGCGTCTCTGCACCCTTCATCCGCCGCCCGATCGCCACCTCGCTGTTGATGCTCGGCGTCCTCGTGTTCGGCATCGGCGCCTATAATCTGCTGCCCGTGGCGGCCGTGCCGAACGTCGATTTCCCGACGATCACGGTAACCGCGCAGTACCCCGGCGCCGATCCGAGCACGATGGCCTCGGCGGTCGCGACGCCGCTCGAACAGCAATTCACGTCGATCCCATCGCTGAGCCAGATGACCTCGTGGAGCGGCGTCGGCATTACCTCGATCACCTTGCAATTCGATCTGAACCGCAACGTCGATGCCGCAGCCTCGGACGTGCAGCAGGCGATCAACGCGGCAAGCGGCTTGTTGCCGCAGGACATGCCCTCGCCGCCCACCTACCGCAAAGTCAATCCGGCGGACTTCCCCATTCTGATCTACGCCGTCCATTCCGACGCCCTGCCGTCCTACAAGATCGACGACTACGCCAACAACGTCATCGCTGAGCGGCTGTCGACCGAGCCCGGCGTCGGAGAGGTCTTTGTCTTTGGCTCGATGCCCTACGCCGCCCGGGTTCAGATCAACCCGGCGGCGCTTGCAGCGTGGGGAATAGGGCTCGAAGACGTGCGGACTGCGCTGATCAACGCAACCGTCAACCGTCCGAAGGGCGAGATCGAGAGCGAGCATCAGGCAATCTCGCTCGACACCAACGATCAGCTGTTCGACGCCGCGCAGTTCAGCAATATCATCGTCGCCTACAAGAAGGGCGCGCCGGTACGCATCAAGGATATCGGCGACGTCATCAACTCGGTGCAAAATACCCGGCTTAATTCGTGGTTCGGCGACCAGCGGTCGGAGGGCATCGCCATCCAAAAAGCGCCCGGCGCCAATACGATCGAGGTGGTGGACGACATCAAGGCGTTGATGCCAAAGATCGAGCAGTCATTGCCGCCGGCAGTTCATGTCGATCTGATGTCGGACCGGTCGGAGACGACCCGCGCTTCGATCCGCGACGTGCAATTCACGATGATGCTGACGATCGGCCTCGTCATTGTCGTGATCTTTCTGTTTTTGCGCACTCTGTGGGCGACGATGATCCCGAGCCTGGCCGTGCCGCTATCGCTGCTCGCGACCTTCGGCTTCATGTATCTCGGCGGATACAGCATCGACAATATCTCGCTGATGGGATTGACCATATCGGTCGGTTTCATCGTTGACGACGCGATCGTCATGATCGAAAACATCGTGCGTTACATCGAACAGGGCATGCGGCCGTTCGATGCGGCACTGCGCGGCGCCGGGCAGATCGGCTTTACGATCGTGTCCATCACCTTCTCGCTGATCGCCGTGTTTATCCCGCTGTTTTTTATGGGCGGGATCATCGGACGGCTGTTCCGCGAATTTGCCGTGACGGTCGCGGTTGCGGTCGTCGCCTCGGCAGCGATCTCGCTGACCTTGACGCCGGTATTGTGCTCGCTGTTTCTGAAGCAGGAAGGACTGCATCCCAAGGGGGGCTTCAACCGCGGCGCCGAGCGGGTCTTCCAGGCGGCGCTGCGAGGATATGACCGGGGGCTCCATTTCATCTTCCGCCACCAGTTTTTGGCGCTGCTGGCGACGCTCTTGCTGATGGTGGCGACCGGCTATCTTTATATAGTGATGCCGAAGGGTTTTTTCCCGGAGCAGGATACCGGGTTTATTTTCGGCGAGCTCGACCTGCGTCAGGACGTTTCGGTCGCACAGACCGACAAAATCCGGCGCGAAGTCGTCGACCTCGTGATGCACGATCCCGGCACCCAAGGAGTCTTCTCGTATGACGGCGCCACGCCCTACAATCCGGCGGAGAACACGGCGCGCATTTTTTGGGGCCTGAAGCCCTATGACGAACGCGACGCCACCGCAGAGCAGATCATCCAGCGCTTGCGCAAGAAGGTGGCCGGGATCGAGGGCGCCGAGTTCTTCATGCAGGTGCCGCAGAACATCACCGTGGGCGGCCGGCTGTCGCGCACCCAATACCAGTATACGCTCACCGACACCGACGGCGATGAGCTCAACCACTGGGCGCCGATCCTCGAACGGGAGATGAAGAGGTTGCCGGAATTGCAGGACGTCGCCTCCGATCAGCAGATCACGGCGGCGCACCTGGCGATCGACATCGACCGCGACGCCGCCTCGCGGATGGGATTGTCGGCCAATCTGATCGACCAGACGCTCTATGACGCCTTCGGCCAGCGTCAGGTCGCGACGATCTATACGGCAACGAACCAGTACAAGGTCGTCCTCGAAGTGCAGCCGCAGTTCCAGGACGATCCCAATCTTCTATCGAAAATTTACGTGGCCAGTCCGACCGGCGCGCAAGTGCCGCTCAGCAGCTTCGCTCACTTCACACGCAAGAGCGAACCGCTGCTGATCAACCACCAGGGCATCTTCCCGGCGGTGACTTTGTCGTTCAACCTAACCCCCGGTGCGGCGCTCGGGCAGGCGGTCGACGCCATCCAGAAGCTCACCGACCGGCTGCACGTGCCGCCGACGCTCAACACCTCGTTCGAGGGAACCGCACAGGCCTTCCAGGCCTCGCTGTCGTCGATGCCGCTGCTGGTCGCTGCGGCAATCCTTGTCGTCTATATCGTGCTCGGCATTCTGTACGAGAGCTACATCCATCCGATCACCATCCTCTCCGCCCTGCCGTCGGCCGGCGTCGGCGCGCTGCTAATGCTGCTGTTGCTGCATTACGACCTGTCGGTCATTGCGATCGTCGGCATCATTCTGCTGATCGGCATCGTCAAGAAAAACGCAATCATGATGATTGACTTCGCGCTGCAGGCGGAGCGGCTTGAAGGCAAGAGCCCGCAGGAGGCGATCCACCAGGCCTGCATCTTGCGGTTCCGGCCGATCATGATGACGACCTTCGCGGCGCTGTTCGGCGCGATGCCGATCGCCTTCGGCCAAGGCGGCGGCGCGGAATTGCGGCAGCCGCTCGGCGTCGCGATCGTCGGCGGGCTTTTGGTCTCGCAATGGCTGACGCTCTATACGACGCCGGTCATCTATCTCTATCTCGACCGTCTCAGCCATTTCCTCGGCGGCGCGCGGCGCCAGTCGCGCCTGGCTGCGGTGCTTGAGGATGGCCGCCCGGCGCTCGAACCAATTGCTGCTCGCCGGGGTTCAAGCGGAGAATGACTGATACTGTCTTCATCATACGCCAGCTCGAGGAGTAGACTGAAAAGGTGCGGAGAAATCTAGCGCGCCATTCTTTAACTTTCAGGCGGGCTTTCGCAGGAGCGCTTTTTAGTGCCATAAGCGGGTGGCCCATTCGTCAAGCGTTGGGCTGGCAGGATTGGTCCGAGCAGCATGTGCCATGGAAGTCGAAGCCACAAACATTCCCGGTGTGCTTTTGTTGAAGCCGCGTTATTTCCATGACGGACGCGGGTATTTCGTCGAGACCTATAACGCGAAATGGGCGTGCGCAGCCGGCCTGAACGCTGAATTCGTGCAGGACAATCAGGCGCTGTCTCGGAAGCGTGGCACCGTTCGTGCGCTGCACTTTCAGGTGCCGCCGAAAGCGCAAGCCAAGCTCGTGCACGTGCTCAAGGGCGGCATCTACGATGTCGCCGTTGATCTGCGCGCGGGCTCGCCGGCCTACGGAAAGTGGACGGCCGCGACGCTGACCGCGCAAGGCGGCGAACAATTATTCGTTCCGCGCGGCTTTGCGCATGGATACTGTACTCTCGAAGACGACACGGAGGTTGCCTACAAGGTCGACGACTATTATGCGCCCGAATGCGAGCAGAGTCTGGCCTGGAACGATCCGGTTCTGGCTATCGGCTGGCCGGTTTCTCCTGCCGACGCAACACTCTCCGACAAGGACCGCAAACTTCAGCGTTTTGCTGACTTTAAATCACCGTTCCGCTATGATGCGCCCCGATGACGAAGCGATTTCTCATCACCGGGGGCGCGGGCTTCATTGGATCAGCCGTCGTCCGCCACCTCATCCGGACGACCGACCATCGCGTCTGCGTCGTCGACAAACTCACCTACGCGGGTAATTTGGCGTCATTGGCGCCGATCGCGAATAATCCGCGCTATTCGTTTGTGCGCGGCGACGTCGCCGATGCCGCGAGCATGAGGGAGGTCTTTTCCGGCTACCGGCCGGACGTTGTGATGCATCTCGCCGCGGAAAGTCACGTCGATCGCTCGATCGACGGGCCCGCGGCGTTTATCGAGACAAATATCGTCGGCACCTATACGTTGTTGGAAACGGCGCTTGCGTATTGGCGCAGCTTGCCGGCCGGTGCGCAAGGCGCATTTCGCTTTCACCATATTTCAACCGACGAGGTTTTCGGATCGCTCGAAGCCGACGGCTGCTTCAGCGAGGCGACCGCCTACGCGCCGCGTTCTCCCTATTCGGCATCGAAGGCTGCGTCCGACCACTTGGTGCGTGCCTGGCATCACACCTATGGTCTGCCGGTCCTGATCACGAATTGCTCGAATAATTATGGCCCTTATCACTTCCCCGAAAAACTCATCCCGCTGACAATCATCA
>JASHRW010000195.1 GCA_030037065.1 Xanthobacteraceae bacterium | reverse complement strand
GACGACCCGCTGCGAGCCTTGTGAAAACATCGACATCCTGCGCAACGCCTGGAGTTCGGCGCTCGATCCGCGCATTGCGCCGGAAGACAAGGAGCGCGGCGTCACCGCGCATTCGAAGGCGATCATCGAGGCCTGCCGGCCGTTCGGCTGGATCGATAAATTCCCGAGAGCCTCGGCGCTGTCGGCGCAGGAGGCGCGGCAGATCGAGGAAAAGTGGGGGGCGTTTTTGCGCGCGCCAAGGTGATCTGGTACGCTTGACGTAATGCGTAAATCGCGTTATTTTATTTCAAGATGCTTCTGAGCTATAGAGACTCGCGCACCGGCGCCTTCGCTGAAGGCCGTTTAGTTCGCAAATTTCAGAGCTTTGCAAGGCAAGCATACCGGCGGCTGGAAATTCTGGATGCCGCCACAGGTCTTGATGAACTGCGGGCACTACGAAGTAATCGTCTCGAAGCCCTAAAGGGTGATCGATCGGGTCAGTTCAGCATCCGGATCAACATGCAGTGTCGAATCTGCTTTATGTGGCCGAGCGGTGCCGTTGGCCCTTCGAATGTTGAGATCGTCGATTATCATTGAGGAACCGATGGCTAGACCTGCCATTCATCCGGGCGAAATCCTTGCCGAGGAACTTGCAGAGATCTCGGTCACACCGAGCGAACTTGCACGGCAGTTGCATGTGCCCCCAAATCGCATCACTCAAATCCTCCATGGTAAGCGGGCGATCACCGGCGACACGGCCCTGCGGCTCGGCCATTGGTTCGGCACCAGCGCGCAGTTCTGGCTCAATCTGCAAAGCGCCTACGATATTCGCGTCGCAGACAGGGCAGCAGGCGCCGAGATCAGGCGACTACCGAAGCGGGCATAACCGGCAATCCGGTTGCCGCGGCCCCGCTCGCGAGGCGACCCGTCGGTCGAAAGCGCAAGGATCACTGCACCGCGTTCGCCGAATTCAAGCTGTCGATCAGCGAGGAGCGATACAAAAACTTTTTGTGCAGCGTTACGTCTTCGGACGTGCGACGGAGCGCGTCGAGATGCCGGCGGCGGATCGCCGGGTCGCGCTCTTCGAGCTTTCTTTTGTTCTCGATGGTCTGCGCCTGCACGTAATCGACCTGCGCCGTGCGGCGTTGACGCGTGTAGCGGTCGAGTGCGCGCCCATCGGCGCGGCCGAACCAGACATCGGCAAGCTTCTCCGCCAGGTTGACGGCATCGTGGATGCCGCCGTTCATGCCCATGCCGCCGATCGGATTGTTGACGTGGGCACAGTCGCCGGCCAACAGCACGCGGCCTTTGTTGAACGTTTCCGCCACGCGCTGATGCACGGCATAGAGCGCATAATAGGGAATTTCGTAGTCGCCCGGCTTTTGATGAATGCGCTGCAGGCGCCGCTGAATACTCTCCATGCTCAGCGCCTCTTCGTCGGTTTCCGTCTCCGGAACGGGCAGGACGCCGCGCCAGATGCCGGGCGGTCCGTAGCCTTTGACCTTGAACAGGTTAAGCCATTCGTCCGGATCAAAAAAATAGTTGCGCGTGCAGAAGCCCTGCCCGGTCGCGCCGAAATCGAAGCTGGTGCCGATCTTGATGAATCGCTCCGGCCAGGTGAAGCCTTCGAAAGCAATGTCGGCGAGCTTTCGCACGGCGCTTGAGCCGCCGTCGGTGCCGATCAGATATTTGCCGAGGAGCTTTTCTGTTTCGCCGGCGCCGTTCGTGATTGTCGCTTCGACGTGGTCTTCGGTCTGCGTCAGCCCTGTCAGCTTCGCCGAGAAGCGCACCTCGCCGAGTCCGCTCGCCTTGATGTAGGGCAGCGCCGCGTGCACCAGCTTGTACTGCTCCCATTGCACCACGTAGGGATACGGCACTTCGCCCTTGAGCAGGCTGATGTCGAACACCGCGATCAGTTCGCCGGTGGCACGGTCGCGGAAATGAAACAGCGGCGCCTGCATACCGCCTGACGGCGCGTCGGAAAACATCTCCTTTTCCAGGCCGAGTTCGACCAGCATCGCGACCGTCGGGGTGTGAATGGTGGCAGCGCGCTGATCTTCGGCCGCGTCGGGCAATTGCTCGATGAGCGTGACCGGAATGCCTTTTCGGACCAGCGCAAGCGTCGTCACTGCGCCGACCGGGCCGCAGCCGGAAACGATCACGCGATTGTCGCTATTCATAAACGCTCCACTCCGTCATTCCGGGGCCGAGCGAAGCGAGGAGCCCGGAATCCATATTCGCTGACCTGTGACTATGGATTCCGGACTTGCCGCTTCGCGGCAATCCGGAATGACGTCACACCTTCGATATATCGAACGTCGAGGGATGGAACAGCTCCTCGACCTTGACCTTGCGGTCCGCCAGCCCCTGCTCGTGGATATACTGTGTCAGCGCCTCGATTTCCTTCATATTCTCGGCGATGCCGTATTTCCAGAAATCCTCGCCCATGATCGCCGCGGTCTCGTTGGTCTCGGCGACGAGCCAGGGCAGCGTCACCATCAGCGCATTGACGTCGCGCAGGTTGATCATCGCGATCGCCTTGGCCTCGCAGAACGCTTTATAGACGCTGGTCGCGAGCCACGGATATTTTTCGCACAGCGCGCGGCGAATGCCGACCAGGTGCATGATCGGGAACAGGCGGGTCTTCTTGTAGTAGGACTGCTCGGCCGAGCGCGTGTTGGGAAACAAGAGCGAAATATGCGGCTCGCCGTTGACGAACGACGACGGCGCACGCGCGGTGAACAGCGCGTCGAGCTCGCCGTCCCGCAGCATGCCGACCAGAGTCTTGTCGTCGCCGATCGGCTGCAGGTCGAGGCCGGGAATGGGCTTGAGCGGCGTGCGTTCGTGGCGGCCCGCCTCTTCCTGGCCGCCGCTGCGCCAATGAATCTCCGACGGCTTCACGCCGTATTCGTGCTGCATCATGCCGCGCATCCACACGACCGCGGTGATCTGATATTCGGGCACGCCGATCCGCTTGCCGCGCAAGTCTTCGGGCTTCTCGACGCCGGCGCCTTTGCGGATATAGATGCCGGAATGGCGGAAAATGCGGGAAACGAAAGCCGGAATTCCGATATAGGCCGACGTGCCAGCGGCGATCGTGCGGATGTAGCTCGAGAAGGACATTTCGGAGACGTCGAACTCCTCGAACTTGAACAGGCGGTGAAAAATCTCCTCCGGGTAGAGCGGCAGGTAATTGACGTCGCAGCCCTCGACCTTGACCCGACCGTCCCGGATCGCTTGCGTGCGGTCGTAATTGCCGCACGCGATCGTTATCGGCACTTCGGCCATTGGCTACTCTCTCG
>JASHRW010000194.1 GCA_030037065.1 Xanthobacteraceae bacterium | reverse complement strand
CGGGCTTGACCCAGGCATCCATGTGGCTTCAACGCAGCCGGCAATGACGAGTGAAGGAACTCGATTCAATTACAGTGGAACGTGCCCTAACCTCCTCATTAAGGCTTGGAAATCCAGCTATTGCCGACTTTGACGTACCTGCGTTTTACAGCGGCCCAGGCGATACGATGCGCCGCCTCTTCCTGGCGGCCTTCGCCGGAATGCGCGGCGTAGGCATGATTGAAGGCCTCCCGGTAAATATCCTGGGCGTGGGGCGGCAGGTGCGCGCCCACTGAAGGCGGTAGATCGGCGTTGGTTCGATACGGCATGGCGCAGACGTTGTGTGTCAGGGGTTGTCCTGATGCGGGTGTGTACGATCGCAAACCCAGTAGAAGCCAAAACTGATTGCCGCCGCTTTGATTTGCATCAAGGAGACGGCTGTACGATAAGTCGGATTATTATTAGGGAGACCGATTGTATGCGGCGACCCGTCCCTATGCAGGTTCCTCTAGTTTCGCATTGGCGCTGAGAATCCAGCGGGCGATCTCCGGCCAAACCTCCCGCAAATTGCGAGATCCCATGAATAGGCCGATGTGACCGCCGGGAACGAGCTTCTTTACGACTTTATCAGCTGACGTGCCGAGATACTTGTCAGCGTCAAAGACCTGCTCCTTGGTGGTGATGTCATCGGAGTCGCCGGCAAGGAGAAAGACGGGGCATGTGACGTCCTTCAGGTTCAGGGTCCGTCCCAGCCCGACGAAGGTGCCCTTGGCAAGCCGATTTTCCTTAAACAATTGCGTGATCGCCTGAAGATACCAACGGCCCGGCAGATCAATCGGGTTTTCATACCAGCTTTCGAACGTCTCTTCTTTCTCCAGGTACGCGGGATCGTCGATATGCTCGTAAAGATCGATATATTTCTCGAAATAGTGCTGCTCCGGATGCATGTTCTTCCAGCCCTGAAGCATGAATTTGCCGAGCATCAGTCCGCCGCCGAGCTCAACCAGCTCCCGGTAAAATGAAAGCGGCGTCTCGTGCGCCATGCGTTTGATCGGTCCATTCCCTGCGTCAGTATCGATAGGCGCTCCAGCCAGCACCAAAGTCTGCACTTTACGCGGAAAGCGCGCTGCTATCATGGCCGCAGCCCAGCCACCCTGACACAGGCCGACAAGATTCACGCGTCCGCCGAGATCATCGATCGCGACGACGAGTTCGGCCAGATAGTTGTCGATTTCGAGATCTTTCATATCGGGCATTGCCGACTTCCAATCTGTGAGCAGGACATGATTGTGGCCGTTCGCCAGCAGCGTCTCCACCAGGCTCTGCCCCTTGTGGTAATCGGCAATCATCGCAGTGTGACCCGCGTACGGTGCAATGACGAAGGTCGGAATTCCTCGCGGCGTGCCATACTCGCGCAGCAACATGGTCCGCAGATCAAGCCGTACTGTGTTCGCAGTCGCGAGACCGGGGCGTAATTCGTCGTGAATCTTGATCTCCTCCTCCCCGAACTTGAGATTTCTGACGTAAAGTCCGGCGCCCTGCTCGACTAACGATGCCGCCATAATCATCGGCCAGAAAGCCGGCACGCTTGTCAGGGAAAAATTCGAGGATTTACCCGGTTGTGTCTGCGGCATGGCTCAGCCTGCTGTGATCGGCTTCCGAAGTATTCTCGCGGCGGCGAGCGTTCTCTGCCATTCAATGGCGTAGAGGAGGTAGCGGCTTGGCCTCTAGCCAAAAAAGGGAACAATGCGCAGATAGCAGATAAATGGAGAGCGCTCGCGAGATTGCAATCGGCAAGCGACGTGCTGCCAAGCAGCTCATGATTCGATCAGGACCTTCAGAGCGTTCGTGTTGGCCGCTCTGCCGAATGTGTCATAGGCATCCAGTATCTGATCGAGTTTGAAGCGGTGGGTAATCAGCTTCTGCGGATCGATTCTGTGCGACTGCACCGTTTTAAGCAGCATCGGCGTGGTGACGGTGTCGACGAGCCGTGTAGTGATCGCGATGTTGCGGTCCCACAGCCGCTCCAAATGCAAATCCGCTTTGACGCCGTGCACGCCGATATTGGCAATGATGCCGCCCGGCGCTACGATGTCTTCGCAAGTTATGAAACTTGCCGGCACGCCGACGGCTTCGATTGCCGCGTCGACCCCGCGTCCGCCGGTCATTTGCATGATCTTTTCCACCGCCTTGCCGTCATGGTTGTTGATCGTGCGCGTGGCACCGAAGCGGGTAGAGAGCTGCAATCGGTTATCGTCGAGATCGATCATAATAATTTCCGCCGGAGAATAAAATTGTGCGGTCAGCAACGCGGCGAGCCCGATCGGGCCGGCGCCGACAATGGCGATCGTGGAACCGGGGGCTACTTTGCCGTTGAGTACGCCGCACTCGAAACCAGTTGGCAGAATATCGCTGAGCATCACTAGCGCTTCTTCGTCGGCGCCTTCGGGAACGTGATAGAGGCTGGTGTCGGCAAACGGTATGCGAACATACTCCGCTTGGGTCCCGTCGATCTTGTTGCCTAGAATCCAGCCTCCTTCGACGCAATGCGAGTACATACCGCGACGGCAATAGTCGCATTTGCCGCAAGAGGAAATGCACGACACGATCACGCGATCGCCGGCATGGAACGAGGTGACCGCAGCGCCGACCTGATCGATTATGCCGACGCCCTCGTGTCCGAGGATGCGGCCTGGCGCGCACGTTGGCACATCGCCTTTTAATATGTGCAGATCGGTGCCGCAGATCGTCGTTTTCAGAATTTTGACCACGGCGTCGGTTGGGGCGCGCAGTTCCGGCTTGGGACGGTCCTCAAGCGCTTTCTTGCCCGGGCCGCGATAGACGAACGCTTTCATTTGCTCTCTCCAATTCGGTGCGTGCGGTGATCCGTTGGAAGCGCATGGCATAGCTCTCGTCTGGCGGGGCGAGCATTGAGCTAAATCAATTAGATGCCGGAGCGGTGGCCGTAGCCCGGTCCGTCGGCCCTCCTGCCTCTACCTGCCGTCGAGTAATCGCCGCGTATGCCGCGCGATCATCAGATTCTCATCCGTCGGTATAACCCAGGCCGACACGCGCGCCGCGCGGCCGGAAATGCGCGGGCCGCCCGAAGCGTTGGCGCGATCGTCGAGCGTAATGCCCAGCCATTGAGCGTCATTGCACACCCGCGCCCGGATTTCCGCGGCATTCTCGCCGATGCCGCCGGTAAACACGACGGCGTCGAGGCCATGAAGCGCCGCGGCGAGCGAGCCGAGTTCGCGTCCGATCCGATAGACAAAGAGATCGACGGCTTCTTTCGCGGCTGGAAGGGCGCTCGCCAGCAATGTGCGCATGTCGCTGGACAAGCCAGACACGCCGAGAAGTCCCGAGCGCCCGTAGAGGAGCTGTTCGATTTGTGCTGCGTTCATGCCCTCGTGTTGAAGAAGATAGAGAATGACGCCAGGATCAAGCGACCCGGTGCGTGTCCCCATCGGCAGTCCGTCGAGCGGAGTGAAGCTCATGGTCGTGGCGACGGAGCGGCCGGCCTCGATCGCGCACATGCTGGCGCCGTTGCCGAGATGGGCGACGATCACCTTGCCACCCGCACATTCGGGCGCGACCCGTGGCAGGACCGACACGATGTATTCGTAGGAGAGCCCGTGGAAACCGTAACGGCGTACGCCCTGCACGGTGAACGCGCGCGGCAGTGCGAATTCTTGGGCCAGCGCCTGTTCCATTCGGTGAAAGGCGGTGTCGAAACAGGCGACTTGGGGCATCTCCGGCGCGATCGCCCTGACGGCGCGGATGCCGGCGACATTGTGCGGCTGGTGCAGGGGGGCGAGCGGCACCAGCTCGTCCAGTGCGGCGAGCACCGCCGCATCGATAAGGACGGGCTGCGCATACACCGTGCCGCCGTGAACGACTCGGTGACCAACGCCGGAAAATCCGCCTTCGCCGCCGATGTGCTCGCCGAACCAGTCATGGATGGCCGCCATCGCGCTGGCGTGGTCTGTCGCGTCGATTGGCCTATCGGTGAGTTTTTGCCCTCCGCCGTCGGCAACTTCGATGCGCGCAGCCTTGTCGCCACCCTCCCCAATGCCTTCAACCTGGCCGTGGGCACTGGCCGAGAGCGAGCGGTCCGCGGCTGTCTCATAGATCGAAAACTTACAGCTCGATGAGCCGGCATTGATGACGAGGATCGGCTCGCGCATGGCGATTTCAGCCGGCAAGCTTGCCGATTTCGGCCGCAGCGACACGGCGGGCATGGGCGTAGAGCGCGGCCACGGCGCAACTCGCCATGCGGGTTCGCACATTGTCCGCGCGACTGGTGAGGATGATTGGCACCCGGGCTCCGAGCACGATGCCGGCGGCGTCCGCATTGGCGAGAAAGCTCAGTTCTTTCGCCAGCATGTTGCCGGCCTCTAGATCTGGAACCAGCAGGATATCGGCATCGCCGGCGACCGGCGATGCTATATGTTTAATGCTCGCCGCCTCACGATTGATGGCGTTATCGAGCGCCAGCGGACCGTCGAGCATGGCGCCGGTGATCTGGCCGCGTTCGGCCATCTTGCATAAGGCGGCGGCGTCTATGGTAGAGGGAATTTTGGAGGTAATCGTCTCCACCGCGGAAAGGATCGCAACTTTCGGCCGTGCGATCAACAGGGCATGTGCGAGGTCGATCGCGTTCTGCACGATATCGACCTTATCCTCAAGCGTCGGAAAGATGTTCACCGCAGCATCGGTAATGAACAGCGGTTTCGGATAGGTCGGCACATCCATGATGAAGACGTGACTGATCCGGCGCACGGTGCGGATGCCGGTATCCTTGTTGACCACCTCGGCCATCAATTCATCGGTGTGAAGGCTGCCTTTCATCAGCGCATCGGCCTCTCCGCCGCGAACAATTTCGACACCTTTTGCCGCGGATGCGTGACTGAACGGCGTATCGACGAGCTGCAGGCTTGCGATATTCAGGTTGAGCGTAGCCGCCAGCGCGCGGATACGAACCTGCGGCCCCACCAGGATCGGCTTGATGATCTTCGCCTCTGCGGCTTCGACGGCTCCGCGCAGCGAAGTCTCGTCGCAAGGGTGCACTACGGCCGTCCGTACCTGGGCGAGCGCATGGCAGGCATAGATCAGTGCATCGTACTTTTCGTGTTTCCGCGGCTCAGGCATGGGTGGTCCTTAGCCCGATGGGCATTGCGGCGAGCCGACATTCTATTCCGCCGCCCCGACAAATTAAGCTGGCATTGCAGGGGGATTTCACGATCCGATCCAGTGAATTTCCGGTTCCTTTCTAGGCACCGATGCAGGCGCGGATACCGGATGACCGACGATGATCGGCGCGACCGGTTTATATGCCGACGGGAGCTGCAGCATTGTCTTGCCCTCCGGTGTGCCAAGGAATCCTTGCGCGAACCCGATCCAGCAGGTGCCGAGCCCCGCGGCACGCGCTGTCAGCATGAGGTTTTCCGCAGCAAGTGCACAATCCTCGACCGCCCAAGGAATCTCTGTCGTGCTGCAGATCACGATAAGAGCGGGGGCATGATAGAAGATGTCAAAATTTGCGTCGTTCAGGATCTGGTCGAAATGATGGGACATCAGCCCGACTGGCGTGGTTCTGACCATGTGTGCTTTAGCATCGCGCGATATCTTGCCGAGCAGCACCTTGTCACGGATGACGCAGAACGCCCATGGTTGCGCGTTGACCGCGCTGGGCGCCTGCACTGCCGCCTCGATCATCACGCGCAGGGCATGCTCATCGACCGGATCGGATGTGAACATCCGCGTCGCGCGCCGCGAATAGATCGCTTCCCTCAAATCCATGTCATTCCCCTACTTTACCCGGGTAGCCGATCTTTCCGCCCGCACGCTTCGCGGATGCGATCCACAAGCGTGTTGTTCAGCAGAGGCTTTTCCACGATGGGAACGCCCGCCGTCGCTGCGCGCGCCCTGAGCGCGGCGCTGGGGTGGCTGATGATAAGAATGGCTGGCGTCAAAATCCTTTGATCGCGGAGCTTTGCGATCAACTCCATTCCAGCCATAGCCGGCATTCTTTGATCGATGACGAAGCATTTGCAGGCATGGAAATCGTCGGCGTGGAGAAGCTCGCTGCCGCTGCCATAGGTGCGTACCGTAAATCCTTCCAATTCAAGCGAGAATTTTAACGACCCGCAGACGGCAGGATCATCGTCAACCACTATGACAAGTGGCGGTTTGGTTTCAGATGTTGTTCTCATGCTGTCCACTGTCGCTCGTAGGCAAATTGGTCTGCGATTGTCTGAAAAAACAATTATTGGGGGGACGCCCCCCAATCGCATTGATCTGCCTCAACGTTTGGCGAGGTCACGATTTTTGAGCCAAGTCATTCATTTAATTGTCATAATTTAAATATGTGCGCAGCGCGACGGCGCGACTGCGTGGGCCCTTGTGGAGGACGTTATAGAGCAATTCATTTGACGCCGGAACATTGAACACTACCGCGCCTGCTCGAAACCGTGACAGACGAAGTTGTGCGGCAGAAAATTCTGAAGCTGCTTTAGGAAGAGCAGAAGAAGCAATCGGAAGCTGACGCCAAACCCTTAGACGCACGCCTCTAAACTGCGCCTCGACTAGCGATCTCGACAATCAGCGCCATCCGCACGAGCTCGGAGAGACTCCTCGCCTGCATTTTTCCCATCAGATTGGCGCGATAGATTTCCACGGTGCGCGGACTGATCCCGAGGTCGAAGGCGATCTGCTTATTGGCGCGACCCGCCACCAATCCGTTCAACACATCGCGCTCGCGGCTGGATAAGACTGCCAGCCGGCTTTCGATCGCCGCACGCTCCATGTGCCGTTTTGTCTCGCCGCTCCACTGTTTTAGCGCTGATTGAACACTCGCCAGCAGGGCCTCATCGTCGAAAGGTTTTTCCAGGAAATCGGCGGCGCCAAACTTCATGGCCTCGACAGCAAGCGGGACATCAGCGTGGCCTGTTATGACAATGACCGGAACATCGATCTTAAGTTCCTTCAAGCGCTTGAGGAGATCGATTCCGCTTAAACCAGGCATCCTCACATCGGTGATAATGCAGTTCAAACTCGTCTCGGGGACCTTTGCGAGGAAGGCGGACGCAGACACATGAGTCTGCGCTTCGATCTGCGCAGTGTGCAATAAAAACGTGATCGAATCCCGAAGTGCTTCGTCGTCATCGATAACGTGGACCACAGTGCGTTCAGACGGCATTGCGGGCTTCCTCTTTAGTAACCCCAGGCAGCGTGAAGGAAAATACCGTACCTCCCGCGCGATTGGGTTGCGTTGTTATGGAGCCGCCGTGCGCCTCGATGATGGTTCGGGAAATCGACAAGCCGACCCCCATTCCTTGCCGCTTCGTCGTCACGAACGGCTGGAATAGCTGGGCGCTGATCTCAGACGAGATTCCCGTGCCAGTATCGGACACGCTGATCGTAACAAGATTTTGCGGTGCCGGAGTTGTCGATACGATTAGCTCGCGCTGGTTAGAGTTTTCCATGGCCTCAAGGGCGTTGCGAATCAGATTCAGCAGCACCTGCTGAATCTGCACCTTATCCGCAAGGACGAACTCGATGTTTGGATCGAATCGGTATGCGACACGCACGCCTTTATCTTTAGCTCCCACAAGAGCAAGCGCGCTTGCCTCCTCGATCAGTTTCCTCAAATCCTCGACGCGACGCTCGCTTTCCCCACGAGCCACGAAATCGCGTAATCGGCGAATGATCTGGCCGGCCCGCAACGCCTGTTCGGCTGCTTTCTCCATGGCTTCAGGCAAGAGCTTGGTGGTTTCGGCAGAGCCGCTTTCGAGCAAGCGGCGTCCTCCCTTCAAGTAATTGGCAATCGCCGACAGCGGCTGGTTGAGCTCGTGCGCCAGCGCCGATGCCATTTCGCCCATGGCGGTAAGCCGCGACACATGTACCAGTTCGGCCTGCAGCTCTTGCAACCGCGCTTCGGTCTGCTGCCTCTCCGTGAGATCTCGGATGAAGCCGGTGAAGAACCGTTGATCTCCCCTTCGCATTTCGCCGACGGCCAATTCCATGGGAAATGTTGAGCCATCCTTCCGCTGCCCGACGACGATCCGACCGATGCCGATGATTCGCCGCTCCCCAGTTCGTAGGTAGTGCTCAATGTAGCCATCGTGCTCGTCGCGATAGGGCTGCGGCATCAGCAGCTTGACGTTCTTTCCGATAATCTCTTCGCTGCCGTATCCAAACAGCCGTTCCGCCGCCGCGCTGAAGGATTGAATCGCGCAGTGTTCGTCAATCACAACCATGGCATCCGGAATGGTATCGAGGATGGACTGCAGATGCGCCTCACGCGCCGCCGTCGCTTCGGCATTCTTCGTCGCAGCCAAACGGGCGCGATACAAGAGCTCTCCCCGCCACGAGGCGCCGATGCCTACCAAGGCGAATGCGACCAAATCGATTGTGCTCTCCGCCGAGAACGCGCCATACTCAACTACGAACAGAACGCCGACCAGCACACTGACAATTGTGGCAAAGATTCCGGGCATCCACCCGCCGAGAGCCGACCCTAGCAGGACTGCTGGCACAAAGAATAAATAGCCGGCTTGGCCGCCGAGACTGTTTCCGACTGCAACTCGAAGAGCCGCGGCCAAAGCGACAGCCAATGCCGCAAGCCCGTATTCGATCGCAAATCGCCGCAACGTCGCAGAAGCGAGCTTCTGCGAATGAGAGCGGTTTCGATCTGCGGTAACTCCAGCCATTCGAGTACCGGCCGTCTATCAAGGGTTACTCTCTCACATCGGCAATAATGCCACCGATTCAACAGCGTAGTAATTCATGAGCTGCCCGCCCTAAGTAGAAACCCTTATGGTCAATACCTGAATTTTCCACTCGTCGGGTGACGGTTAGCAATACCTCTCGAAGCTCACGGAGGTAAAGCGCCATGCATACCCAGACCGCTATCCGCACTGAACAAACTCGTCGCCCTGCCATGCCGGCCCGCAATGTATCCTATACACTTGGTGCTCTGCCCGATGATGTGCACACCACGCTCGCTCAACAGATGCAGTTTATGGGCGCTGCGATGTCGTATCCTCGCAATGCGGAGATTTTCGGCGAAAACGAACCCGCCGACTATCTTTACCAAGTCGTCATCGGCAGCGTGCGCACGTACAAGATCCTGAGCGACGGTCGCCGGCAGGTTGGCGGCTTTTATCTTCCGGGCGATGTGTTCGGCTTGGAATTCACAGACGAGCACACCTTGTCTGCCGAGGCCATCGCCGACACGAAGGTACTTGTCGTCAAGCGTAGCGCGCTGAATGCTATATCCTCGCGCGATGCCTCGATCGCCCAAGAACTGTTCGCATTGACCGGACGTGAATTGCGGCGGGCGCAGGATCACATCCTGTTGCTCATCAAGAGCGCACAAGAGCGAGTCGCCAGCTTCCTTCTGGAGATGTCCGAACGCGTTTCCGGAAGCAATGCCATTGAGCTTCCCATGTCTCGCCAGGACATTGCCGACTATCTCGGCCTGACAATCGAGACCGTTTCCCGCACGCTAACGTCGCTCGAGACCTGCGCTGCAATCGAACTGCCGACGTCCCGACGCATTCTCTTACGCAACAGATCTACATTGAACAAACTGAATGGCTGATCGGCTTCTCAGCAGGCAGCAACAATCAGACAGGTTATTCCCAAGCTGGAGGAAGTCATGCAAGTGAAAGACGTGATGACCCAAAAGGTGATTTCCGTCCAGGAGAACGACTCCGTCATCAAAGCAGCGCGCCTGATGTTGCAGAATCGGATCAGCGGGCTGCCCGTGCTTGGCAAGGAGGGGACGCTTGTCGGGATCGTGACCGAAGGCGATTTTCTGCGGCGGCGCGAGATTGGAACGCAGCGGCGCCGGCCGAGATGGCTCGAATTCGTGATCGGGCCGGGGCGTTTGGCCGACGAGTACGTTCACACGTCGGGACGGAAGGTCGGCGAGATCATGACACGCGATCCGCAGTTCGTTACGGAAAACGAATCGCTGGAAATGGTCGTCGAAAAAATGGAACGGCAGCGCATCAAGAGGCTTCCAGTCTTGCGAGAGGGTCGAATGGTCGGTATTGTCAGCCGCGCCAATCTTATGCACGCCCTCGCAAGTCTTGCGCGCGATTACGAGGTGGTCTCCGACCCCAGCACCCCAGGTCCCGACTGGGCAATTCGCGGTGAAATTCTCGCGGCCCTTGGCAAGCAACATTGGGCGCCTGACATCAACGTCGTGGTCAGGAATGGCGTCGTGGAATTATGGGGCATAATTACCGACGAGCGCGAACGCCAGGCTCTTGTCGTAACAGCCGAGAACATCGCCGGCGTCAAACAGGTGCACGATCACCTCGTTTGGGTCGAGCCCATGTCCGGGATGGCATTTCCCTCCGCCGAGGACGAAGCAAGGGAGCACGCCGCGGTGTCATAGTGGACGCGCGACAGCGGAGCGTTCCATGCCAAGCCCAAGGCGAAGCAATGACCACGTTCAATAAACGCGAAGAGGGCTTCGAGCAGCAGTTCGCACATGACGAAGAGTTCAAATTTAAGACGATTGCGCGCCGCAACAAGCTGCTCGGCCTGTGGGCTGCGGAAAAGCTCGGGCTCACCGGCGCCCGCGCCGACAGCTATCCGCTCTCGCTCGTCATGTCGGGATTCGAAGACGCCGGCGAGCACGATGTCGCGTCGCAAAATCCGCAAGGACTTCGATGTCAGGGCCGTGGCCGTGCCCGACCATCAGATCAGCCGCGCTATGAACGAGCCGATGGCTAAGGCCATCGCCGACATCAAGGCAGGACGAAAGCAGCCATGGCAATTGCCGCTTTCACTCTGGCGAAGCGGCTGCATGCCGGCGTCCCGCGCACGCGGCCCGAGCGCGATCACTGCAAAGGCTTAATTTTACATCGCATATACACGGCTCATCCCGATTTGTGTGGATTTCAAATCCGAGCTCCCGGCACATATCGAGCATGGTCGTATTGTCGTGCAAGACCTGCCCTTCGATGTGGCAAAAGCCTTTTACCCGAGCGTACTCGATTATCATTTGCATGAGCTGCCATCCAAGACCGTGATTCTTCAGATCTGATCGGACTAGGATGGCGTATTCTCCGGCATCCTTGCCTGAAGTCTCGTGCAGGCGCGCGACACCCAGCATTTCGCCCGTCGCCTCATCGAGCGCGATGAAGGCCATCGCCTGCGCGTAATCAATTTGTACGAACCGGGCAATGAAGTCGTGGCCGAAGTCCTTCTCACCGAACCGAAGAAACGTCGACGCAAATCCTCGGGCGTTTCTGCTTCAAAGAAACGACCATAAAGCCGTTCGTCTTCCGGCCGGATCGGGCGAACGAAGACTGCCCGGCCATCCGGTAGTTTGAGCTGTCGTTCCCATTCCTTCGGGTAGGCGACCATGCGGCAGACTAAACGTTCCTGTTTACGGGCAACGCTTCGATATCTTTCGATTGAGTGCTTTGATCTAGGGCAAAATAAATTGGCCGATCCCATTCGGGATAGTCGTTAATAGAGGACGGGAGACAATCATAACGCTGACAAACACTATTCTCCTTTCCGGAATTATCGCGACGTTTACTCTCTTTGCAGGGCTTCTCGCCTGGGGAGAATATCAAACGCGTGCTCTGAACCGCAACACCGAGCAAAAGCCAGCACAGCGAACTGGAGCAGATGGGCCAGTCATGGCTCAGAGCAAGCTCCCTGCACCAAGGAATGAGGGGGCCACGCCCACAGCCAACACCAGCGAACGACGCAAGATGGCGCATAGTTGATTTGTAATGCGACGCACCGTCCAACCGACCAACCGCAAAGAGGACGCCTGATGATGGCCACGCTGCCCAACGAGCTTAAGCGAATTCGCCTGGAGCTGCCGCGCTCCAAGGAGTTTTCGGAAGGGTCGGCGACTCATGGCTACGGATTTGTGGCGCCGCTCGATGCCGCCGGACACATAAGTCCAATGCTCTGGCAAAAAAACACCGCGAGCGCTGCCGCGTTGTTCGGTTCTGGGGCGACAAGGAACAAATTGGACTATTCCTGCACATGCCCGCTGGAACGGAACACGGACGCTGGATGTTCGACTATGACAGCAGCGCGGAGCACGACGATGAGTCAGGCTACCGGTTCGGTGTCCATCCACTTCGGCAGGGCGAATACGTCTCGGTGCGCGATAAAAATGATGAGATGCACACGTTCCGCGTCGTAGCAGTCAGTCCTGCAGCCGAATAAAGCGCGACCTTGGATCATCCACTGATGAGACCGGCGGCGGCAGTCGGTCCAATTGCTTTAACGCCTCAATTATTACGGGCTTCCGCTGAAGCTCGCATCACAATCTCTTTATCCCCATTGACTCAAATCAAAGCTGCCACTGACGACTGGTGATTTCATTTAGCTACTTTAGACGACGCTGGAGTAGCTGCCATGGTCAATAGACAACGATCTGAGACGTTTCGTATCGGCGTTATTGCCGATGCTGAGGGAGGCTTGGCCGAAATCGTCGGGTGTCGCTCTATGTCGGCGTGACCGGAGGCGATCCCGCCGTACTCGCGTGGGGGGTCACCACGGCAGCCGGAGTAAGCGCGTTGTTGCCGGCTACGTCTCCGGTGATGCTCGGCATCGGTGTGCATATGATGCTCGCGGTGATGCTTGGCACCATCCTAACGTTTACCTGGCAAGCGCTGGCCGCAAGAACAGCCGGTTTGACGAATGCCTATCCGTTCATGCTTGCGGCGCTCGCCGGCGTGTGGGCAACTAACTTCTTCGTAGTGCTGCCGATTGTCAGCCCGGCGTTCATCCCCATGGCGCCCTACGCGATTAGCCTCACGTCGAAGCTTCTGTTTGGCGTGTCCGCGGCTGAAGTCGTTCGCACCCACGCGCTGTTTGCTGCACCTCCTTGTCTCACTTGTCCGGTGCAAGTCCAGACTCGGCAACAAGTCTTGGAATTGACGTGAATCAATGCCGCTTTGTGGCTCTGGATACAGATGTTCGCATCATCTTTGAAAATGGAGCGTGCCATGGAGGAATCTAATCTCGACCGTGGCGTCATTTTCGTCCTGCGCATCTTGATGGGGTGGACATTCCTCTACGCCGGTGCCTGGCAGATTTGGGATAATTTCGACACCGCCGGATTCCTCAATCATGTCATCACGTTTCACGATTTCTTTTCGATGTTTGCGCAGCCAGCGGTGCTGCCGGCCACCGACTTTCTGGTAAAGTGGGGTCATTTGCTGATCGGCCTGTCGCTGATATCGGGACTGTTTGTGCGCGTTAGCGGACCGTTCGGCATCCTGCTGATGATCACCTACTATTTCGCCCACATGAAGTTTCCTTACATTGAGGAGAATGTGAATTTCTTGGTCGACTACCACCTCGTTTACGCGGCCGTGATCGTCTACCTGATCTCACACCGCGCCGGGCATATTTGGGGTCTGGACGGCTTGGACGAACGTATGCGCTTGTTCGATGAGCATCCCGTGCTCCGCCCGCTGGTGGGGTAAGTGGTTGCAAGTGCAAGCAGACAGCGATGGCCGATACGATCAGCAGGGAATGACCCGGGCGGCTGTATTGGCTTTAGGGCGTGATTGCAGAAAGGTGATCGCCCGTTGGGAGTAATCACATGAGCGTGTCGGAATGCGCCCTAAGAGCGATAGCAACGAAGAATGAACCGGTAGCCGCTGGCGGATCTCTTCGGACGGATATGGTGGCATTGCCACAAGCCTTCGCGAAATCCACCGCCGGCGCGCTTGAACCGGACGCTCGCGATCCCCATTCGGTCATGTCGCTCGCCGACATCACCGATCGCTCGCTTCACGCCGCCATCGCACGCTTCACCGGCGGGCTTTCGCCGGCCGCGCTGGCGCAAGCCTATTGGGACTGGGCGGCTCATCTCGCTAGCGCGCCGGGTAAGCGCGCGCAGCTCCTCGAGAAGGCGGTCCGCAAGGCCATTCGTTTCAGTAACTACCTGCATCGCTACTTGGTCGAGGGCGCAAATGGCGAAGTTTGCATCGAACCCCTGCCGCAAGACCACCGTTTCCTGGTTCCTGAATGGCGCGCCTGGCCGTTCAACTGCGTCTACCAGGGGTTTTTGCTGCAGCAACAATGGTGGCACAACGCCACGACCGGGTTGCGCGGGGTTTCAAAACATCACGAGGACATGGTGGAATTCGGCTCGCGTCAGCTCCTCGACATGGTCGCTCCATCGAATTTTCTGCTGACCAATCCAGAGATTCTGCAACGCACGCTGAGCACCGCGGGACTCAATTTGATCCGCGGTTGGCGGAACTTCCTCGAGGATTGGGAGCGCGCGGTCACCGGCAAGAAGCCCGTTGGCACGGAGAATTTCATTGTCGGCCGCGACGTCGCGGTCACGCCGGGAAAGGTGGTCTACCGCAACCGGCTTATCGAGCTGATCCAATACGCGCCCGTCACCCACGAAGTTCGGCCAGAGCCGATCCTCATCGTGCCCGCCTGGATCATGAAATATTACATCCTCGATCTGTCGCCGCATAACTCGCTGGTCAAATACCTGACCGAACAGGGCTTCACTGTATTCATGATTTCCTGGAAAAATCCGACGCCGGATGATCGTAAAATAGGCGTGGAGGATTATCGAACGTTAGGCGTGATGAATGCGCTCGATGCGATCACTCGTATCGTTCCAGATCACAAAGTGCACGCGGCCGGTTATTGTCTCGGCGGTACGCTGCTGTCGATCGCCGCCTCGGCGATGGCACGCGATGGCGACGACCGGATTGCAACGCTGACGCTGTTCGCCGCGCAGACCGACTTCACCGAAGCCGGCGAACTGACGCTGTTCACCGACGAGAGCCAGGTCGCCTTTCTCGAAGACATGATGTGGGAGCAGGGTTTTTTGGACTGCAGGCAGATGGCCGGCGCGTTCGAGATGCTACGCTCGAACGACCTGATTTGGTCGCGCTTGGTGCACGATTACCTGCTCGGCGAACGTGAACCTATGACCGACCTCATGGCCTGGAACGCCGACGCCACCCGTATGCCCTATCGCATGCATTCAGAATATCTGCGCAAGCTGTTTCTCAACAATGATTTGGCGGAAGGTCGCTTTATGGCGGCGGACAGGCCGGTGGCCCTCTCGGACATTCGTGTACCGGTGTTTGCCGTCGGCACCGAGCGTGATCATGTGGCGCCGTGGCACTCGACCTACAAGATTAACCTCGAGGTGGATGCCGACGTGACTTATCTGCTGACCAGCGGCGGCCATAATGCGGGTATCGTTTCCGAGCCCGGGCATCCCCGACGCAGCTTCCGTGTGCGCACGAAGCAAACGAGCCAGCACTATATCGATCCGGAACGGTTCCTGACAGAAGCCACACTCAAGGACGGCTCATGGTGGCCGCAATGGACCGGATGGCTCGGCCAACGCTCGGGCGAACTGACCGCGCCTCCAGCGATAGGCGCACCGCAGGCGGGCTACTGGCCGCTCGCCGAGGCGCCCGGGGCGTACGTGATGATGCAGTGAACGGTTAGCATATCCCTGCCATGAAACGCGAATTGGCGAAGGAATTAAAGTCTGCGGGATTTCCGATTCCGTTCTTCCAGGTCGGACATAAATTCTATCCACACGAGAACGGCACGCGTTGGAGCGAGGCCGCGCGAGCATCCGGCGTCGCGATTACTCCCCATGAATTGCAACAGCACGCACGGGACATCGAAGAGGGCTACTACTGCCCCACGCTTCTCGACCTTATAGAGGCTTGCGGCAAGCATTTTGCGCGGCTGTATGTCGAGGCGGCGCTCTGGACGGCGGAAAGCGACAACCCGCCAACGGCCGGAAAGGCGCATTCGGCCGAGGAAGCAGTCGCCAAGTTGTGGCTGGGTCTGCGCGAAAAAGCTCTCTGAGCCGATCGTGCCGACACGCGTTCGCGCTTTATGATTTCCGATACCCGCCCGTCTGCGCGAACTGGATGAGCTGTCCAGGCGGCAGCGGCAAAATTTTAGCCAGAGCCGCAGGCACGCCCGCGGAACACCGTGGCAACCCGGCCAAAGCGCAGTGCAGATAAACGTTCTGAGCGCTCACGCCGGTAGTGGCATCCGCAATCGCATTTTTGTCATTGCCCGGTGACGCCAGAATTCAGGTGTTCAGTTTCGGCCAACGCTACCCTAGGGGCCGATGCCAATTTGGGATGCGTCCGGCACGAGCACCGCAGCTCCTTGCAAGCGTCCGGTTCTGAGATCTGCCAATGCCTCATTGGCGTGAATTAACGGGTAACGAACCGTTTCAGTAACGACAGAGGCCTTGGCGGCAACATCCAAGAACTCATCGCCGTCCCTTCGGGTCAAATTGGCCACTGACCTAAGTTCTCTCTCTTCCCAGAGCAACCGGTACGGAAAAGCGGGAATGTCGCTCATATGGATTCCTGCACAGACTACGCGGCCACCTTTGCGCACCGCGCCCAACGCTAACGGAACGAGACCACCGACGGGCGCGTAGATGATAGCGCAATCGATCTCTTGGGGTGGCTTTTCTTCCGAGCTTCCAGCCCAGTTCGCGCCAAGCCTACGCGCAAAAATCTGTGACGGTGCATCGTCCGGCCTAGTGAAGGCATATACTTCCCGACCCTGCCAACGCGCAACTTGGGCAATGATGTGGGCGGCGGCACCGAAACCATAGAGCCCTATCCGTTTTCCCTCGCCGGCGATCCTTAGCGATCGCCACCCTATCAATCCCGCACAAAGCAGAGGCGCGATTGCCGCATCCTCACCTTGTTCGGGAAGCCGAAACACAAATTTCGCATCCGCTACGGTGTGGGTAGCGAAGCCGCCATCTCGCGTGTACCCCGTGAATAATGGCGCGTCACAGAGATTCTCCCGGCCTTCAAGACAGTATTTACAATGACCGCAAGTTCGGCCGAGCCAGGGAATACCAACGCGCATGCCAACCGCTAGCCCGCTTACACCTTTTCCGACGAAGTCGATGCGACCGACAATCTCGTGACCCGGAACGATAGGCAGCTTCGGGTTCGGCAATTCGCCATCAACCACATGAAGATCTGTACGGCACACGCCGCAAGCCGAGACGCGAAGTCGAACCTCGCCCTGTGATGGCTCTGGATCGGGCCTCTCGACAAGTTTAAGCGGCTCGCCGGGTCTTTCCAGCACCATAGCCTGCATTGGCACGAGTCTCCTTTGTTTATCCAAGTAAATGATTTTCGATGTCCGAAACAGGGTGCTTGGTCAGGTCCTTTTCAATCTCCGCAATAATTCGCTTCTTGACGGACGGGCGAATGGTCCGTCGCAATTTCGAAAGCGTGCGCGGCGGCGCGACAACAACGATCGCCTTTATGTCGTCCGTGCGTACCAGCTGTTCCAGTGCAGAAGTCACCCTTTCTGCAAAATGTTCCTTCTCAAATTCATGCCAATCTGTCGTCTCCATGCTGCTGCGTCGATTTGTGGCCGCCCGTTTGAACGCTCGACCGGGACGATCAGTCCCCTGCTCGTGGGTTGGCGGATTTTCGTCCCCGAACACGCGCACAGCAGCCAGATTTGGAGATTGTTCATCTCCGCGATTTTGAAGAAATAGGACTTTCTGCCCATCACCTACGAACACCAATGCGTCATGGGGA
>JASHRW010000193.1 GCA_030037065.1 Xanthobacteraceae bacterium | reverse complement strand
TGCGCAGCAAGCTCCATCCGGCCGATCGGCTCGCGGCCGGCCGGGGCGAACATGCTGAGCGCAAACCACGAGCGGAAGGCCGCCACGTCTCTGCGCGAGCCATCGAGACGGAGCCGGCCTTCGCGAACGGCTTGGTCGATGGGGATATGGCCGAGCCAAACCTGCGTGAGCGCGCGCAGGCTGGCTTCGACGTACAGATCGACGTCAAAGCCCGGATTGCGATAGCACAGATCGACGGCGCCGCGTTCGAACACGAGCCAGTAGCGGCGGCGGTTGATTGGCACGCCCGATAGCTGGAACTCGGCAACGTACCGACGTTCGTGTGGAGGAGCACGTTCCACGACATTGCGGCGGATGTCCCACATCAACAGGTCGGGATCCAAATTCGCGGTATCGATAAGATCGTGACGGAGCCAGCGTTGCGCCCAGAGGCCCATCTTCTCGACGACTGGGAACAGTTCTCGGCCGGAGGCGGTCAGGTGGTATTCGAAACCACCGCCTTCGCCGCGCCGACGTTCGACAATCCCGGCGAACTGCAGCTCTTTGAGGCGCCGCGCCAGCAGCGCCGACGACATGCGCGGCACTCCGCGCTGCAGATCGTTGAAGCGGACACTGCCGCATAACAGCTCGCGAATCACGAGAGGCATCCATCGCTCCGCCAATATCTCGGCGGCCAGGGCGATGGGACAGAATTGGCCGTATCCTCGCTTCTCAGCCATGGCATACCCTCACGACCGCGGCCGGACCACTTCAGATTTTAAAGTTGCGGTTGAACGCTGTCGAGGCCAGCGTGCCGAAAATGCCCGAAATGAAGGTTGGCCATGACGCGATTTCTCGACCTGCAAGCGCTCGCACAGATCATCGGACCGCGTTTTGCCGAGGGCGCAGCCGAACGCGACCACGGCGACATCTTCGTCGCCGGGCACTATGACATAATGAAGAAGCACAAGGTTTTCTCCGCGCTGGTTCCCGCCGACCTCGGCGGCGGCGGCGTAAGTCACAGCGCCATGTGCGCTTTCCTGCGCCAGCTCGCGCATCACTGTCCGTCGACTGCATTGGCGCTATCGATGCACCAGCATCTCGTCGCCGCAGCCGCCTACAATCATCGCAATGGCCGGCCCGGAAAGAAGCTTTTGGAGCGGGTCGCCGCCGATGAAACCGTGCTGATCTCGACCGGCGCCAATGACTGGATGGAGTCCAACGGAGCAATGCAGCGCGCCGACGGCGGCTTCCGCGTCAGCGCCAGAAAGCCGTTCGGCAGCGGTTCGCCGAAGGGCGGTGTGCTCGTTACTTCGTCGACCTTCGAGGATCCCAAGGAGGGCTGGCAGGTTCTGCATTTCGCCGTTCCGTTCGCTGCGCAAGGCATCTCGTTGGCCGACGACTGGCAGACACTCGGAATGCGCGCCACGGGCTCGCAGACGATCATCCTCGATAACGTCTTTGTGCCCGACGACGCCATCGCGCTGCGGCGTCCGCGCGGACGCTTTCACCCGGTGTGGAACGCGATCCTGACGGTGGCCATGCCGCTGATCATGTCGGTCTATGCCGGTGTGGCCGAGGCTGCCGCGATGATCGGGAAGGAACAGGCAAACAAGCGCCGAGGCGACCCGACCGTGCCTTATCTGCTCGGCGAACTGACGAATCGGCTGACCATGGTGCAGCTCGCCATCAATGACATGGTGCGCCTGGCGAATGACCTCGACTTCGCGATGAGCCTGGAGGTGGCCAACGCGATCCTGGTGCGTAAGACGATCGTAGCCGAGCAGGTGCTCGCGACGGTCGAAAAAGCGCTGGAGGCAGCGGGCGGCGCCGGCTTTTACCGCAAGACCGGGCTCGAGCGATTATTGCGCGACGCGCACGGGGCGCAATTCCATCCGCTGTCGGGGAAGCGCCAGCACCAATTCACCGGCCGCATCGCGCTCGGTCTCGATCCGATTGCGGATGCCGCATAGTCCGGCATCGCTTCCCGGAGCGCCTACGCGGCGGCTTCCTTGCGCTTGCCGGCGAAGGTGGGAGCCACTTCGGCCATGAAGCGAGACATCTCTTCTTTGACCTGATTATGCGGTTTTAGCCCGACATTGACGTAAAGAATGACCTCGTCAAAGCCCGCCGCCTCGACCTTCTTCAAGGTGTCGATAATGCGCGCCGGCGAGCCGAGCAGCACCGAGTTTTCCGTCAAATCCTCCGGCCTGACCTTGTGCAGCCGCTCGACCATGTCGACGAAATAGCGGTAGCTCGGCGGCGCGGTTTTCGGATCACCCGGCAGCGCCGGGATCACGCACTCTTTGTAGTAGCGAATCTGCCGGGCGCGTGCCGCATCCTCCTGCGCCTTGTTGTCGGCGAAGTGGGTGAAATAGCTGCACATCAGGCGGTACGGTTTCTTGCCGTGCTTGACGCAGGTCTCGTGGTAGAGATCGTGCACCTGCTGCAGACCGCCGAACGTCATTGCCGCGGCGAACGGCGCCACGATCAACCCGCAGCCGAGCCGCGCGGCAAGCTCGATCGATGGTTTGGAGAACGATCCGACATAGGTGGGTATCGGGCGCTGAATCGGCCGCGGCGTAATGCGCACATCGTCGAACGAATAATATTTGCCGTGATGAGAAAGGCGGTCGTCAGCTGTCCACAGCCGCCTTATCACGTCAAGGCCTTCTTCGAAAATTCCCTGATTGTCGTCGAAGGAGACGTGGAATGGCTCGTATTCCCGCCGGTCGTAGCCGCGGCCGCAGGCGAAATCGACACGCCCACCGGAGAGTAGATCAAGCGTCGCCCATTGTTCGGCGACGCGAATCGGGTGATGCAGCGGCGTGACTGTGACCGCCGGCGCAAGCCGCAGGCGCGTGGTCTTGGCCGCGACATGGGCAAGCACGAGGTCCGGACAGGACAGTACGCCGAGCGAGTTGAAATGGTGCTCGCCTATCCAGGCCGAGTGCATGCCGAGCTTATCGGCATGGATCGCCTCGGCGGTAATGTCGGCGACAAATTGGTTCGAGGAGCGGGAATTATTTTCGTAGTGGTTGTCGCTCAGCGTGAAATACCCGAACTCCATGGCGTCCCTCCTCGCGGCGCGTTCCCTCACGCCTCAGATGGGTATAATAGTTGACAATACATCAGTTGTAAATGCAATGATCGACAGCAGGTTGCTTGTGCCGCCCGAGAGGAATGCTTGCGCGTGAAAGACTCCTTCAAGATCGATCTTGGCGATTACCTGCCCTACCTGGTGAATCGCGTCGGCAGCATCCTCGCCGAGCAATTCGGCGCCGAAACCTTGGCGCCGCACGGCTTAAGCATTGCGCTGTGGCGCGTGCTGGCGGTGCTCGCCGCCAACGGCCGGCAGCGTCAGATCGACCTTGCCGATCTCACCAGCATCGACGCCTCGACCTTATCGCGCATCGTTACCCGACTGGTGGCCTTCGGCCTAGTCACGCGCGCGCGCTCGGCAAGGAGCAGTCGCGAGGTCGTCGTGGCGCTTTCGGCCAAGGGCGGCGCGCTCGTCGCCAGCCTCATTCCGCCAGCCCACCAGATCGACGCCGATGCCAGCGCCGGAATCTCGCCGGAAGACTTGGCGGTGGTCAAACGCTGTCTGCGCCGTATGTACGCCAATATGAAGAACCGGCCGGTCGCGGCGGCGCCGGCGCGGCCGAAGCGGATTGCGGTCTGAGTTATTCGGTCGCGCCAAGGCCGCCGTTAGATCCAGCCGGCGAGCGGCGTTACGTCGTCGCGATGCGCCCGGTACTCTTCGGTCTCGGCAAGATCGGAAGTTGTCCAGCGGACAATCACGTAGTCGCCTTGGAGTCCCGTCACGACGCCTATTCGTTCCCTGGCGCTGCGCCGCACGGCGACCTTCATTCCCAATTCAATAGGTGGCTGGCGCTCGCTGTTCATTGGTCAGCTAAATGCTCCGAGTAGAAGATAACACAAGACCGCCATCAAAGCAGAGGCTGGCAAGGTCACAATCCATGCCACCACGATGTTGCCGGCGATATTCCATCGCACGGCGGAAACCTTACGCGCGGCCCCAACGCCGATCACCGAACCAGTCACCGTATGCGTCGTGGACACGGGAATACCCATGAAAGTTGCCGCGAACAGCATGATTGCGCCTGCGGCGGAGGCGCAATATCCCTGGACGGGCGTGAGCCGCGTGATTTTCGACCCGACGGTGCGAACGATACGCCAGCCACCAACGAAAGTACCGATGGCCATGGCAGCTTGGCAGGTGATCACGACCCACAGCGGGACAAAGAACTCATTGCCCAGATACCCTTGGGAAAACAGCAGAACGGCAATGATGCCCATTGTCTTTTGCGCGTCGTTGCCGCCGTGCCCGAGGGAAATGAGCGAGGCGGCACCGAACTGAAGCCACTGAAAGACCGGCTCAACGGTACGCGGGTTGGAGCGCGCAAACGTCCAGGAGACCGCCAATGCGAGAAGGAGTGCCAGAAAGAATCCCAAAAGCGGCGATAGCACAATGAACGCTGCGGTGAGACCGAGTCCCCACCAGACGATCGCGCCGATCCCGGCCTTTATCACTCCCGCGCCGACGAGCCCGCCGATCAAGGCATGCGAGCTGCTGGTGGGGATTCCGGCCCACCAAGTAATGAGGTCCCAGAAAATTGCTCCGAGCAGCGCACTGCAAATCACGCGCGCATCCATGACGTTGGCGGACACGATGCCCACGCCCATGGTTCGCGCCACGTGAACGCCGAAGACAAGAAAGGCGATGAAGTTGAAAAACGCGGCCCAGATCACCGCGTAACGCGGCCGCAACATGCGGGTGGAAACCAGCGTGGCGATCGAATTTGCGGTGTCGTGGAGGCCATTGAGAAAATCGAACGCGAGCGCAACCGCTATCAAACTGATCAGTAGAGGCAGGCTCAGTGCATCGGTCATGGCCTGCCAGGATTCAAAGCTGATCGACGACGAGCGAGCTGATTTCCTTGGCCACGTCTTCGAAACGGTCGACCACTTTTTCGAGGTGATCGTAAAGCTCGGAGCCGACTATGAAATTCATCGCATTGCCCTGGGCCGCTTGCGGACGGTTGACCAGAAACAAAGACTTGAGCCCGCGGTTGTAGACATCGTCCGCCTCCTCCTCGACGGCGATGATTGAAGCGGTGATGTTGTTCAGGCGGGCGGCGTTACTGCCGACCGATCGCAGCAACGGGACGGCCTCTAAGACCAGCTTGGCCGATTGCACGATGATCTCGCTCATCTGCTGCATTTGCGGTTCAAAGCTCTTGACCTCGAACAGGACGATGGTCTTTGCCGTCTTGTTCATCTGATCTATGGCGTCGTCCATCGAGGTAATCAAATCCTGAATGTCGGTGCGGTCGAATGGAGTAATGAAGGTGCGGCGGACGGCAACCAGCACGTCGCGAGTCACCTCGTCGGCCTCCGCCTCGCGCTGGAAAATCTGCTTGCAATAAGCCTCCACGGTATCGCCGCCCCGCAGCAGCCCGCGTAACGCTTCAGCTCCGGCAAGAATGATGGCCGCGTGCTTCTCGAATAGATCAAAGAAGCGCTCCTCCCTGGGCATGAGCGCCTGAAACCAATCCAGCATTACCGTCGTCCGCCGTCGTGATGCGAATCTCGGATTCGCGGTGAGCCTATCATCCCCCGGCCCGGCGTCACATCGGCTTGGGGAACTTATGCAGAGGTCGTGCTGGCGTCGCGCGCCGCCAAAGCGGCATTGTGGTCATAGTAGGGGACCAAACCTCTGCGATAACGGCGCCGCCATGGCCGCGGCAATCAAGCATCGGCCTGCATCGGATGTTTGGCAGCCGTTGTTGCTCCCGCCTCGTGCCGCTGATGCTGACCTTGCGACGTGAGCAGGTAGGCTGTGTTGACCAACGCGATGTGCGACAGGGCTTGCGGAAAATTGCCGATCAGCCGCTTGGCGCCGGTGTCGTATTCCTCGGACAGCAAGCCGAGATCGCTGCGCAGCGACAAGACCCGCTCGAACAATTCGCAAGCCTCCCGGCGTCGGCCGAGCAGGAACAGATCGGCGGCGAGCCAGAAGGTGCACGGTAGGAAGACACCCTCCCCGGCCGGCAAGCCGTCCAGCCCGGCGCCGCTGTCGTAACGCTTGACCAGCCCGTCGACCATGAGCTGGCGCTGGACCGCGTCGATCGTCGAACGTACGCGCGCGTCCCGCACCGGGAGAAATCCCACGAGCGGGATCAACAACGCGCTGGCGTCGAGATGCTTGGAGCCGTAGCTTTGCACGAAGGCGCCGACCTCCGGATTAAAGCCGTAACGGCAGATTTCCTCATGAATTCTGGCGCGCAACGCGCGCCAACGATCGAGCGGGCCATCCAACTTGAACTGCTCGATCGTCTTTACCGCGCGGTCAAACGCGACCCAGGCCATGATCTTAGAATTGGTGAAGCGGCGGCGGTCGCCGCGCACCTCCCAGATGCCATGATCGGCTTCCTCCCAAATGGTTTGCAGATGATCGAGCAACCCGCGCTGCAGCGCCCAGCCTTCTTCGCTGCCGCCGAGACGGCCGCGACGGGCATGGTAAAGCACGTCCATCAGCTCGCCATAGACGTCGATCTGCATTTGCTTGGCGGCGGCATTGCCGGCACGGACCGGCTTCGAGTCTTTATAGCCGCCGAGCCAATCGAGTTCCCATTCCGGCACGCGATGCTCGCCGGTGAGCCCGTACATGATTTGCAGGCGGCCCGGTTCGCCGGCTGTGGTGCGCAACAGCCATTGGCGCCAGGCGCGCGCATCCTCGTCAAAGCCGGCATTCATCAGCGCGAGCAATGTGAAGGTGGCGTCGCGCAGCCAGCAATAACGGTAATCCCAATTGCGCTTGCCGCCGATCCGCTCCGGCAGCGAGGATGTCGGCGCGGCGACGATGGCGCCCGACGGCCGGTAGGTTGCGGCCTTCAAAGTGATCAGCGAGCGTACCACCGCGTCCGACCACGGCCCTGCCGGCCGCGCCCGGCTGACCCAGCCGCGCCAGTAATCCTCCGTATCGTCGAACGCATCGAGCGGTTTGATCGGACGCGGCGGGGGCAGGTGCGAGCCGCCGTAGGTCAAGACAAACGGAATCATTTGCCCCGCCGACACGGCGAACTCACCGCCAATCGTTCCCTGTCCGCTGGACAGCGCGACCGGACTCCGCAGCACCGCCATGTCGGGACCTTCCACGGCGCGCCAGGTACCGTCATCGAGCCGCGTGATCCACGGCACGAGCGAGCCATAGTCGAAGCGGATATTCAGCTCGGTGCGCATTTCGACTCGGCCGCGCGTACCGCGAACGATGCGCACGACGTCCGAAGCCTTCTCGCGCGGCGGCATGAAATCGACAACGGTAGCGCAGCCGCTCGCACACTCAATCTCCGTCTCGAGAATCAAGGTGCGACCGCGATAGCGCCGGGACACCCGGGCGGCACGGCCAAGCGGCTCCACCAGCCAGCGGCCGTTGTCAGCAGAGCCGACCAGCGCAGCAAAGCAGGCGGGGCTGTCAAACCGCGGCCAGCACAGCCAGTCGATCGAACCGTCGCGGCCGACCAGCGCAGCAGTTTCGCAATCCCCGATGATGGCGTAATCTTCGATCCTGTAGGCCATCGCTGCAATCTAACGCTTTGATGTGCCACGCTGTTCCAGCTGCTTAAAGGAGCCAGTCGCTCATGACGACACGACCAATGGGAGGCGGTCAGATCGGCCGCTCGGTGCCGCGGCTCGAAGCGCGCGAAAAGGTCAGCGGCCGCGCCGAATACACGCATCTCATGCGGCTGCCGGGCATGCTGCACGGTAAAGTCTTCCGCTCGACGGTGGCACACGGCCGCATCAAATCGATCGACGTGAGCGCGGCACGAGCCATGCCCGGCGTCTATCGCGTGATCACGATCGATGACGTGCGCAAGGTGATACCGCATCCCTATTACGGGCCGGCCTTTCACGACCAGCCGATTTTGGCGGACGAGAAGGTGCGGTTCGTCGGCGAACCGGTAGCGGTGGTGCTCGCGGCCGATCCGCATGTCGCGGACGCCGCCACGCAGATGATCGTCGCCGAGTACGAGGAACTCGCGCCGATCTACGACGAAGTCGAGGCGATGACCTCGTCGGCTCACGTCCACGACGAACTTAAGCCCGCCGGCAGCTTCGCCGATCTCAAGCACCTCAAGGGCATCAAGGACACCAACCTCGCGCTGACGGCCAAAACACGGCGCGGCGACGTCGACAAAGTCTTCGCCGCAGCGACGCAGGTGTTCGAGCACGAATTCCGCACGCAAAAATGCCTGCACGTACCGTTCGAACCGTTCGCCTCGATCGCCGACTACAAGGATTCCGGTCTGACCATCTACAGCGGCGCCCAGGGACCATCCTTTGTGCGATCGGAAATCGCGCGGCTCCTTGGCTGGCCGGAAAACAAGGTGCGCGTCAAGGTGCCGTATCTCGGCGGCGGCTATGGCGGCAAACTCTACATCAAGCTCGAAGCGCTGGTGACGGCGTGCTCGATGGTCGTGCGGCGGCCGGTCAAGATCGCGCTGACCATGGAAGAGCAGTTTTATCAGATCACCAAACACCCGGCGACAATCCGCATCAAATCCGCGGTCGACAAATCCGGCCGTATCACCGCGCGGAAATGCGAGGTGTATTGGAACGGCGGGGCCTATGCCGACATCGGGCCGCGGGTGACGCACAAATCAGGCTTCACCGCCGGCGGTCCCTACGACATCGAGAACATCTCGATCGATTCCTACGCCATGTACACCAACATGACGCCCGCGGGCGCGTTGCGCGGCTTCGGCATGCCGCAGCTCACCTTCGCCTATGAGAGCCACACCGACATGGTGGCGCGTGCGCTCAAGATCGATCCGGTCGAGTTTCGCCGCAAAAACGTGTTGCGCAACGGACGGCCGCAGGCGACCGGCACGATTCTGCAAGATGCGGCGCTCGAAGCGGTGCTCGAACACGTCGCCGACCGGATGCGCTGGTCGGAAAAATTCGATCGCGGCAGTGGTCCAGTCAAACGCGGCCGCGGCATCGCTTTCGCGCTGAAAGCCTGCGTATCGCCGACCACCTCCGTCGCCATCATCAATGTCGGCGCCGACGGCAGTCCGACGCTCTACATCTCGACCGTCGACATGGGCCAAGGCTCCGACACCGCCATGGCGCAGATCGTCGGCGAAGTGCTCAACGTGCCCGCCGAGTCGGTGCGGGTCGTCGCCCGTGACACCGACATCACGCCCTACGACATGGGCACGCTCGGCTCGCGCTCGCTGTTTCACATGGGCCACGCCGTGCGGCTCGCTTCCGAGGATGCGCGACAAAAGATCGAGGCGCTGCGCCGCGAAGTCGGCGAGCCGGAAGGCAGCAACACGCCGATCTCCGGGCTGTTCGTGAAGAAATACGGCATGAAGGCCGGCAACATCGTCGGCAGCGGCAGCTATAAGCCTGATCACGTCATGCCCGATCATGACACCGGCGCATCGCCGGCCATCACGCCGTTCTGGATGGTCGCCGCCGCCGGCGTCGAGGTCGAGGTGGACACCGAGACTGGCCGCGTCAACGTCGCCAAGCTCGTCAATGCGGTCGATTGCGGCACGCCGGTGAACCCTCGCATCGTCGAGACGCAAATCTCCGGCGCCGCGATCATGCAGCTCGGCTTCACCCTGTTCGAGAAGATCAATCTGGACAACGGCCAGATCACCAACGCCTCGCTGGCCGATTACAAAATTCCAGGCATCGGCGATCTGCCGGCGATGATGATCAACGACGCGGTCGACGCCTATCAGAGTAATGCGCCGTTTGGGGCCAAGGGCGTGGGCGAGTCGGCGACTATGCCGCTGTCGCCGGCGATCGCCAACGCCATCGACGATGCCGTCGGCGTGCGGCTGACGGAATTGCCGCTGACGCCCGAGGCGGTGTTCCGCGCGTTGCGCGAAAAGGAAGGAAAGCCGCTGGAAGCCGCGTAGGCGGCCCTTGTGGGCCGCCCGAACCAGGGGCGGACATATAGGTGGGCGCCCAAAACCACGGGCGGCCACAAGGGCCGCATTGCGTTCAACCCGCGCCGGAATGTCCCTTCCCTTTGCGCATCCCCTGCCCTACGCTTTCGCTCGGCAAGCCTAACGCGACAAAAAGATGCCGATGGGGATGGAAAAATGGCCGGGGACGCGGAAGTTCAGGTCTCGCACCTGTTGGACGAACACGGGCTCGGCGCCTTCCAGATCAAGCTGATCCTGTGGTCCACCCTGATCGCCTATATCGACGGCTATGACATCGGCGCCATCGCGTTTGCCGCGCCGCATCTTATCCATGACTGGCACATTGCGCCGAAGTCTCTCGGTCTGGTGCTCACTGCGAGCAATTTCGGCGTGCTGTTCGGTTCGCAGATTTTCGGCTGGATCGGCGATCGCTATGGCCGCAAGACCTCGCTGATCCTCTGCAACATCCTGTTCGGCGTCTTCACCTATTGGGCCGCCTATTCGACCAACCTAACGGAATTGTTCTGGCTGCGCTCCATCGCCGGGCTCGGCATCGGCGGCGTCATCCCCAATGTGGTGGCGATCAACGCCGAATCGGCGCCGCGCAATCTGCGCGCGACGCTCGCCATTATCGCCACCGGCATGGTACCGATCGGCGGCGCGCTCGCTGGTTTCGCCGCCGCGGCGTTCATTCCCCATTACGGCTGGCCGATCCTGTTCGAAATCGGCGGCGTGGTCCCGATCGTCTTCGCCATCATCGCGATTTTCGGCATGCCAGAGTCGATCAAATACATGACGCTGCACGAAAGCCACCGCGGTAAGATGGAACGGCTGATCGCGGCCATCCGCCCCGATTATCAGGTGCCGCCCAACGCGCGGTTCGTGATCGAGGACGAGAAGCAGTTTCCCAGCTCGAATCCCCGTTATCTGTTCCATAACGGGCTGCATGTGATCACGCCGTTGACTTGGCTGATCTTCATCCTCAACCTGATGGGCTACTTCTTTCTCATCAGCTGGACGCCGACCCTGTTGGTGGCAGCCGCCAAGGCGTCGCAGACAGTGGCGGCGCTGACCGGCGCAGGCCTGCAGGTCGGCGGCACGGTCGGCGCGCTGGTGCTGTGCTGGTGGCTGCAGCGGCAACGCTTTTTCGCCATCGCGATACTGTTCCTGATCGCGATTCCTGTTGTGGGCGCGATCGGCTATGCCGGATTGTCGTCGACCACCGCGCTGGTCATCGTCGCCTTCCTCGCCGGCGCAGTGGTGCTCGGCATCCAGTCGGGCATCAACGTCGTCGGCGCCATGATCTATCCGACCTCGTTGCGCGCCAATGGCTCGGGCTGGCAACTCGGGCTCGGCCGTTTCGGCGCCATCATCGGCCCGCTCGCCGGCACGCTGCTGGTCGGCGCCTTTCCGATCCAGCATCTCTATCTGTTCGCAGCGATCCCCTTCGCGCTCGGCGCGGTAGTGACCTTTATCATTTACGTGCTCAACAACGCCCGGCTGAAGGCGCATCCGGAATTGATACAAGGGCAATAGGCCGATCGCAGTTTTCTGCACGAAAAGCAGCGGTCCAGCGTTTTTATTCGCCGATCCTAAGACGCACAGTCTCCCCGTGAAAACCAAAGAATTTGTCCTGCCAGCCGTAGCTCGCGGTGGCTTGCGTCGCCCACCTTCGCCAAGGCTACGGCGGGCCTTCGCTCCGCTTCGCGAGCGAAGGCTGGTGCCGTGGTTGGACGCTGTTAGCGGCCTCGTTCAACCGCGAGGCAAGATCGGGAAAGTGCATCGGCCACAGTTAGCGAACTAACTCCTCTGCCTTAGGCCTGGTCGTTAATCACGCCGAGAATGCAGACGCACTCTTGACCATGTATAATTACACACATGGCAATCCAAACTTATTTGCTCATCTGTGGCGCCGCAGCCGGACCGCTTTTCATCGCCGTCTTCTTTATTGAAGGCGCGCTTCGACCCGGGTACAGCGCGATGAGGCAAGCGGTCAGCGCGCTCTCGGTCGGCACGCGCGGGTGGATACAGCAAGGCAACTTTATCGTCGTTGGCTTATTACTCCTTGCATACGCATTTGGCCTTCGTCTTGCACTTCAGCCGTACGGCGCTTCATTCTGGGAATCGTTTCTCGTCGCGACCTACGCCGTCGGTTTGATAGGTGCGGGGGTATTTGTAACCGATATGGTCGGCGTGCCCCGCGATCCGACTGCTCGCTCCACACGAACAAGAGCGGGTATTGCGCATGACATTTTCTCATTGCTCGCGTTCGTGTCGCTTGCGATAAGCAGTTTTATATTCGCGCATCTTTTCGCAACTTCCGGTTCCTGCGCCTGGTCTTTATACTGCATCGTTTCCGCAATATGCTTTGTCGTCGGATTCGTGCTTTTTGCACGAGGCTTTGCGGGCGCCTCGCGACTGACGTCAATAGCGGGATTGTTGCAACGTCTTACAATAACGATCGGTTGGCTCTGGGCCTCGTTGCTCGCTATACACTTACTAGGAATTCTTTGATCATTCGCTGTCGATCCCTTGGCAGACCACTCAACCTACCCAGAATCCTACCCGCGAAACATGGGTATGTCACCGGACGCGGTGGTGCATAGCGAAAAATAAAAATCGCATAAGTGCCTGATCCACAGGCACAAGTAAGCACAAAGAACAACGGCGGTACATAAAAATGGTGCCCGTGGAGGGAATCGAACCCCCACTCCTTGCGGAACACGATTTTGAGTCGTGCGCGTCTACCAGTTCCGCCACACGGGCTTAAGCCTTATCTATAGCGACGTCGGCTGCTCCCGGCAAAATGAAAATCTGTGGTCTTGTTTCTACCTCAAAGTTCGCCACATTGCTGCCTATCGCGACACGTTCGGAACGG
>JASHRW010000192.1 GCA_030037065.1 Xanthobacteraceae bacterium | reverse complement strand
TGCCATTGCACGCTCATGGACCGCCCTGCGGTTCGCCAAACCGACATTCCACTGTAACGACTGTGTCACATATTTGTGCCGTGCACCGCAAGTTCGTCGCTGGTTGACGCAGGATTTTGGAGTGGCGCCACGGCGTAAGCACCCTAGTGTCCCGATACCGAAGTTCGCATCATTGGGCGGCAAGCTCGAGTTCGCGGCAACAATGATGCGGACTTCTGAACCGCCACACTGGGCGTGCATCGACAAGCCTTTGATCGTCGGCTTCTTGCCGGACAACGGATTGGCCGCGTTCCATTCGTAGCGCAAGGTCTAAAAGCGCGTAGTGAGGACGTCGATCATCAACCGGGCCCGACCAGATTTTCGCCGAAGCCGACGATTTCGCGCGTTGTTTTAACAGTGAGTTGAACCGATCGCCCCGGCACGGCGACTAACGCAAAGACGGGGCGAGACGCTAAATGGACGCGTGGACCTTCTTCTTCGGCTTTCGAGGCCGCATTAATCGGGCCAAATATTGGCTGGCGCTGTTGATCTTCCTCACCGCCGACGTGGTGCTGTTCCTCCTCGGCTGGGCGTTCGGCAACACCGCGGCCTTTCGCATCTTCAGCGATCTCGTCAATCTCGCGATCTTCGCCTCCAGTGTTGCTGTCGGCGTCAAACGAGTGCATGACCGCGACCGCTCGGCTTGGTGGCTTTTTCTGTTCTACATCGCGCCAGGGCTGTTCGCTTTGCCCGGCTTGGCGCTCATATGGGCCGCAATGGGCTCCTTGGGCGACGCCCGGGCTTTGTCGCTCTTGTTGCTTCGGCTCTGCCTCCTCGGCGCGTTCGCACTCGCCATCTGGGGCGTGATCGAATTGGGATTTCTGCGCGGCACCAGGGGTTACAATCGCTTTGGCGCGGATCCGCTTGCGAAAAGCTTACGATCCTTGGCTGAGGCTGCCACGCAAACCGGCCATTGAACCAGCTACTAATGCCCCGATAAGTCGCTGATCGTCGGCTTCTCGCCCGACAGCGGATTGGCCGGGTCCCATGCGTAGCGCAAAGTCTCGAAACGCATCGCGCGAGCGTCGATCATCAGCAGGCGTCCGACCAGGTTTTCGCCGAAGCCGACGATTTCGCGAATGATCTCCAGCGCCATCAGCGAGCCGATCACGCCGGCGAGCGCGCCGAGTACGCCGGCTTCGGCGCAGGCCGGCACTGTGCCGGGCGGCGGCGGCTCGGGGAACAGGCAGCGATAGGTCGGGTTCGGCTTGCCGCCAGCGCTGCGTTCGTGGGCGCGGATCGTTGTCAGCGTGGCGTCGAAGGTACCGAGCGCGGCAGTAACCAGCGGCTTTCTCGCAAAGTAGCAGGCGTCGGAGACGAGATAGCGCGTGGCGAAATTGTCCGAGCCGTCGGCAACGATGTCATAGCGGTCGATCAGATCGAGCGCGTTGGCGGCGACCAGCCGCTCACCGTGCAGCTCCACGGCGACATGTGGATTGAGCCGGCGGATCGTCGCAGCGGCGCTTTCGACCTTGGGCATGCCGACGTCCGGCGTTGCGTGGATGACCTGACGCTGCAGATTCGACAGCGTGACCGCGTCGTCATCAACAATCCCAATCGTGCCAACACCGGCAGCGGCGAGATAGAGCAGCACGGGAGCGCCGAGGCCGCCGGCACCGATCACCAGAACGCGAGCGCGGCCGAGCGCCGCCTGTCCCGGGCCACCGACTTCGCGCAGCACGATGTGGCGCGCGTAGCGTTCAAGTTCTTCGTCGCTGAGCATGGCGATCTCGGTGCCACCGAACGCCTGGCGGAGGGTGCCGTCAAGCACTGCCGGCAAGATTGCGTTACCGCGCGATTGGGCTAGGCTGATTCAATGCGGCAGTTACAACCATGAACGCGCGGATTACGGCGTTGTTCGTCTGCCTTGCGTTGGTGAGCCTCCCGGCCTTGGCGCGGCACGCCAAGGTTCAAAAACCCGCTGCCCAAGCCGGGCAAAATGCAGCGCCCAAAGTCACTCACAAAACGGCGCACAAGCCGGCTGAAAGAAAGCCGGCCGGCAAAACGGCACCCGCCGCGATTGCGAAAGCCTACGCGGCCATACCGCTAGACGAACGTCTCGCCATTCAATCAAACTTGGCCTGGACCGGCTACTACGACGGCCCGCCTGGCGGCGATTTCGACGACGAACGCGCTATAGACGCGGTGAAGCTTTTTCAGAAAGCCGCCAACGACAAAGAAACCGGCATTCTGAACGACGAGGAACTCACGCATCTGGCCACGGCGGCGGAGCCGGCGCAGCGAGCCGTCGGCTGGCGCATCATCGACGATTCGGCAACCGGCGCCCGCTTCGGTCTGCCGGAAAAACTCGTGTCGCCGCTGAGTGCTTCGCGTATCGGCAGCCACTGGAATTCCGGACACAGCCAGATCGAAGTCAACGACTTTCGATTGAGCGAAGCGAGCTTGCCGGCTCTCTTCGAGGCCGAAAAGAAGACGTCGCGCGAACGGCGTGTGGAATCGAGCGCGCTCAAGCCGGATTCCTACATTATTTCCGGGACGCAGGGGCTGAAGAATTTCGTGACCCGGGCCGAGAGCGATGGCGCCGCGGTGCGCGGCATCACCATCCTCTACGATCAGGCGACCGCGGGGATCATGGCGCCGGTGGCCATAGCGATGGCCAATTCCTTCCGCGGCTTCCCGGACGCGAGTGCCGCACAGCCGCCGGGGCAGCAGCGTGCGGTCGAATACGGTACCGCGATCGTGGCGGACCGAAGCGGTGATCTCGTTGCTACGCGACAAGACACCGACGACTGCACAGCAATCACAGTCCCGGGCTTCGGTCACGCCGCGCGGATCGCCGAGGATAAGACAAACGGTCTCGCGTTGCTTCGGCTTTATGGCGCCCGCGACCTCGTGCCCGCGGCATTTGCCGATGAGAGCCAAGGCGATGACCTCGTGCTGGTCGGCATCGCCGACCCGGCGGCGCAGCAAGGCGGCGACGCGGTGACGAAAACGGCAGCTCGTCTCGACGGCCAAAGCATTAAACCTACGCCCAATCCCGGGTTCTCCGGCGCAGCAGCCATCGATCCGCGCGGTCGTTTTGCCGGCATGGTCGAGCTGAATTCGGTCGCCGACGCCGCGACCGGCCTCGCTACCCGGCAAGCAACGCTCATTCCGGCCGAGGCGGTACGCACGTTCCTCGCAGCGCATGGCGTCGCGCCGGTCGCGGGACAAAACGCGGTCGAGCAATCTGTGGTGCGCGTAATCTGCGTCAGAAAGTGATTATTTGTTCTCAAATTTCGGCGGACGCTTTTCGATGAACGCGGTCATTCCCTCTTTTTGGTCCACCGTCGCAAACAGCGAATGAAATATGCGCCGTTCGAAGCGGATGCCCTCGGCCTGCGAGGTTTCGAAGGCACGATTGACCGCCTCCTTGGCGGCCATGAGCGATGGCAGCGACATCGAGGCGATCGTCTCGGCGGCCTTGAACGCCTCGTCGAGGAGATTTGCCGGCGACACGACGCGCGCGACGAGGCCTGAGCGTTCGGCCTCCGCCGCGTCCATCATGCGGCCGGTGAGAATGAGGTCCATGGCCTTGGCCTTGCCGACGGCGTGGGTGAGCCGCTGCGTGCCGCCGATGCCGGGAATGATGCCGAGTTTGATTTCCGGCTGACCGAATTTCGCGTTGTCGGCGGCGATGATGAGATCGCATTGCAGCGCCAGTTCGCAACCGCCACCGAGCGCAAAGCCAGCGACCGCAGCGATGACCGGCTTGCGCACCTGTGAGACACGGTGCCAAGCGGCGGTGAAATCGGCGAAAAAGACGTCGGTAAAATCTTTGTCCGCCATCTCCTTGATGTCGGCGCCGGCCGCGAACGCCTTCTCGGAGCCGGTAATGATCATGCACCCGATATTGCCGTCGGCCTCGAACGCATCGAGGGCCGCGGCAAGCTCGCGCATCAGGGTACTGTTGAGCGCATTAAGCGCCTGCGGACGATTGAGCCGGATGAGGCCGACGCGGCCGCGCGTTTCGACAATGATGCATTCGGTCGTCATTGATTTCTTCCCGGTTTTTGAAATTCATTCCTGGCACGATGGGCAATAAAACGTCGAGCGACCGCTCTGCACGATGCGCTTGACGATGCCGCCGCAGCCGGGCGTCGGGCATTTTTCGCCCTCGCGGTCGTAGACGCGGAAATGATGCTGGAACATCCCGAGTTCGCCGTCGGTGAGCCGGTGATTGCGCAGCGTCGAGCCGCCGTCCCTTATCGCCTGCTGCAGCACCGCCTTGATGCTCTCGACCAGACGTTCGGCACGTTCGCTGGGCGCCCCGCTTCGCGACGCAATCGTCGACGCCTGCCGCTTGGGCGAGAGTCTGGCGCGATAGAGCGCTTCGCAAACATAGATGTTGCCCAGTCCAGCGACGACCCGTTGGTCCAACAAAGCAGCCTTCAGGCTGGTCTTCTTGCCCTTGCAGGCATGCGCCAGCATGGCGGCATCGAATTCATTGTCGAGCGGCTCGGGACCGAGGCGATTGAGCAGCGGCTCGGCCTCGAGGTTTTTGCGCGGCACGATCTTCATTGAGCCGAAGCGGCGCGGATCATTGAAGGTCACGACAGCACCCGAAGACATATGGAAGACGACGTGGTCATGGGCCACGTGCTGCGAGCGCTCGTGATAGTAATTGCCAGGGGATTCGCGCTTGTCACGATGCGCTTGGCCATCAAAAACATTGAATGACCCTGACATACCTAAATGCATCAGCAGCACGTCGTCCGATGACAGATCGACCAGAAGATATTTTGCGCGCCTGCCGATGCCGTTGACGGTTTTGCCTTCGAGGCGCTGCCGAAAATCCTTCGCCAGCGGCCAACGCAGATCGCCGCGGTGCACCTCGACCTTTATGAAACGCGAGCCCTCCATTGCCGGCTCAAGCCCGCGGCGCACGGTTTCCACTTCAGGCAATTCGGGCATCGCGCGATCCGCCGCCGGGTCGGAAAACATCGTTAATTTTCAAGTCATAGCGTCGCTGGCCCAGCCGCGCTATGCTTATCTCTTGAGATCAGTGATGTCAGAAACCGCCCATTTCGGCTCCCGCAAAGTGCCGCTTGGCGACAAGCAGGCGCTGGTGGACGACGTCTTTCGCAACGTCGCGCGCCGCTACGACCTGATGAACGACCTGATGTCGTTCGGTCTGCATCGTGCCTGGAAAGCTGCACTGGTGAGCGCGGTCGATCCGCCGAAAAATCGCCCGTTCGCGCTCCTCGACATTGCCGGCGGCACCGGCGACGTGGCGTTTCGGGCGATCGAGGCCGGCGGCGAGCAAACGCGCGTGACGGTCTGCGACATCAATGCCGATATGCTGGCCATCGGCCGTGAGCGGGCCGCCGCCCGCGGATTCGGCGAAAGCGTCACCTTCACCGAAGCCAATGCGGAAGCGCTGCCATTCGCTGACCGCGCTTTCGATGCCGCGACCATCGCGTTCGGCATTCGCAACGTGACGCGCATCGAGACCGCGCTCGCCGAGGCGTTTCGCGTGCTCAAGATCGGCGGCAAATTCGCCTGCCTCGAATTTTCCGCCGTGGATACGCCCGGCCTCGACCGGCTGTACGATCTCTACTCGTTCAATGTCATTCCCGCGCTCGGCCGCCTGGTCGCCGGCGATGCCGATGCGTATCGCTACCTGGTGGAATCGATCCGCCGCTTCCCGAATCCGCAGATATTTGCGGAGATGCTGCGCGCGGCGGGATTTGCCCGCGTCACGCACAAAATTATGACCGGCGGGATCGTGGCGCTGCATCGCGGCTGGCGCTTGTGATTTCCGGCCTTACGCAGCTCATTCGTCTCGGCCGCGCCGGATTCGTCCTCGCCCGCGAAGGCGTTTTCGGTCTCGTCGATCCGGCGATGCTGCCGACGTCAGCGCGCGTCGGCCTGCGGATCGTCCGGCTTGTCGAGCGACCGAGCCGCGGCACGGCCGAAGCGCGGTTATCGACGGCGCTCACCCGGCTCGGGCCGAGTTACGTCAAGCTTGGCCAATTCCTGGCGACGCGGCCGGACGTGGTCGGCGTGGCACTCGCCCACGATCTAGAGCAACTGCAGGACCATATGCCGCCGTTCGCGCAAGTCGAGGCGGAAAAGGCGGTTGCGGCATCATTGGACCGACCGATCGGAGCCGTGTTTGCGAGCTTCGGGGCCCCGGTGGCTGCCGCTTCGATTGCGCAAGTGCACCGCGCCGCCGTCGATACTGCGGCCGGTCCGCAGGCGGTTGCAGTGAAGGTTTTGCGGCCTGGAATCGAACAGCGTTTCCATGCCGATCTGCGCGCCTTCACCTTTGCGGCGCGGCACGCCGAAAATCTCTCCGCCGAGGCGCGGCGGCTGCGGCTCATCGAAGTGGTCGAGACGCTGCGCCGCTCCGTCATGGTCGAGATGGACTTTCGCCTCGAAGCTGCGGCGCTGTCGGAAATGGCCGAGAATACCAAGAACGATCCGGGTTTCCGCGTGCCTGCGGTCGATTGGGACCGCACCAGCAAGGAAGTGCTCACGCTGGAATGGATCGATGCGACGCCTTTGTCCGACCGTGCTCGGCTGCAGGAAAAGGGTTTCGACCTGCGCCAGCTCGCGCGCGCGCTGATCCAAACCTTTCTCCGCCACGCGCTGCGCGACGGCTTCTTTCACGCCGACATGCATCCGGGGAATCTTTTCGTGGACGATGAGGGCCGGCTCGTCGCCGTCGACTTCGGCATCATGGGCCGGCTCGGCGTAAAGGAGCGCCTGTTCCTCGCCGAGATTTTGCATGGCTTCATCACGCGCGACTATCGCCGCGTCGCCGAGGTTCATTTCGAGGCCGGCTACGTACCGCCGCACCATTCGGTTGATAATTTTGCGCAGGCCATCCGTGCCATCGGCGAACCGATCCACAGCCGCACCGCGGAAGAGATTTCAATGGCGCGGTTGCTGACTCTGTTGTTCGAGGTGACGGGCATTTTCGACATGCGCACGCGGCCGGAACTGCTGCTGCTGCAGAAGACCATGGTGGTAGTCGAAGGCGTTGCGCGCACGCTCGATCCCAAGCTCGACATGTGGAGCACCGCCGAGCCGGTCGTGGGTGAGTGGATGACGCGGCATCTCGGCCCAACGGGCAAGCTGGAAAATGCCGCGGAAGGCGCGGCCGAATTCGGCCGCTTCGTCGGCAATGCGCCGAGCTTGTTGACGCGCGGCGCCCGCGTGCTTGACCAGATCGACGAAATCACCCGCGACGGCCTCATTCTCTCGCCGCAGACCATCGCCGAGATCGACCAAGCCGACGCGCGCCGCGGCCGTTGGATCGTGGCGGCGCTCTGGGTCATCGCCGCGCTGTTGGCATGGTTTATCCTGCTGCACAGGTGACAGCACTGATTGCATTGCAATCACTTTAGTATTATCGTACTGATATAGCGAGAAAAACGATGGGCAGCCTGACCGTTCGGCAGCTCGACGACAAGCTGAAAACGCTGCTTCGCCTACGCGCGGCGCGGCACGGCCGGTCGATGGAGGACGAAGTTCGCGTCATCCTCAAGGGCGCGGCGCACGAGGCGGGCCGCGACGTCCTCGAGCATTTCGAGCCGGCCATGCAGCCAGCGCCGCAGGGAGCGCGCCAAGCAGACAGCAAGGGTATCCTCCTCATTATCGGTGGCGGCATTGCCGCTTATAAATCGCTCGATCTGATCCGCCGTTTGCAGGATCGCGGTGCGCGGGTGCGCTGCATTCTCACACCGGCCGCGCAGCACTTCATTACGCCGCTCGCGGCCGGCGCGCTGGCCGGCGAGCGCGCCTATACGGATCTGTTCGATGCGCAAAGCGAGTTCGACGTCGGCCATATCCGCCTCGCCCGAGAGGCCGATCTTATCGTGGTCGCCCCGGCGACCGCCGATCTCATGGCGAAGATGGCCGGCGGCCATGCCGACGATCTTGCCGCCGCCGTGCTATTGGCGACCGACAGACCGATCCTGGTCGCGCCGGCGATGAACCCCCGAATGTGGGCCGCCAAATCGACGCAACGCAATCTCGCACAGCTCGTGGCCGATGGAGTCCGCGTGGTCGGGCCCAATAGAGGCGAAATGGCCGAGCGCGGCGAATCCGGCGTCGGCCGCATGGCCGAGCCCAACGAAATCGTGGCCGCCGTAGAGGTGATTCTGCGCAAGGAGGGACCGCTCACCGGCAAACGCATCCTGGTGACCTCGGGGCCGACGCATGAGCCGATTGACCCGGTGCGCTTCATCGCCAACCGTTCGTCCGGGAAGCAGGGTCAAGCAATCGCTGCGGCGGCCGCCGCTGCCGGCGCCGACGTGCTGCTGGTCTCAGGCCCGGTCGACCGGCCGGACCCGCCCGGCGTGACCGTTGTGAAGGTTGAAACGGCGCGGCAGATGCTCGAGGCGGTCGAAAAGGCGTTGCCGGCCGATGTCGCCATCTTCGCCGCTGCGGTTGCGGATTGGCGCGTCGATCAGCCGAGCGGCCACAAGATCAAGAAGCAGGAAGGCCGGCCGCAACAGCTCGGCCTGGTCGAAAATCCAGACATTCTGGCGACGGTCGCCCACCGCAAGTCCGGCCGCCCGCCGCTGGTCATCGGATTTGCCGCGGAAACCGACCGCGTGATCGTCAACGCCAAGGCCAAGCTCGCCAAAAAGGGCTGCGACTGGATTCTGGCCAACGATGTTTCGCCGGAGACGGGCATCATGGGCGGCGACACCAATACCATTCATCTCGTGACCGCGTCAGGCGTGGAATCCTGGCCGCCGCAATCGAAAGACGACGTTGCGCGCAGCTTGATTGGACGTATCGCGGCGGCGCTGGCGAAGGCAAAGCGGTGAGCGCCGAACAGGAAACTTCCGTCACGCTGCGCGTTGTGCGCTTGGCACATGCCGCCGACTTGCCGTTGCCGGCTTATCAAAGCGCGCTCGCCGCCGGGCTCGATCTCCTCGCCGCCGTGCCGGCCGACGCGGCCGTCGAGATCGTGCCGGCTGGCCGTGCCATCATCCCGACCGGTATTGCGATAGCGTTACCGCGCGGCAGCGAAGGACAAATCCGGCCGCGCTCTGGCCTTGCCATCCGCCACGGCATCACCGTCCTGAATACTCCAGGAACCATTGACGCCGATTACCGCGGCGAAATCCAAGTCATTCTGATTAACCTTGGCGCCGAGCCATTCATCGTCAGCCGCGGAATGCGCATCGCTCAGTTGGTCGTGGCCCACGTGCAGCACGCCGAACTCGTCGAAACGCCGAGTCTGAACCTGACGCAACGCGCTATGGGCGGAATGGGCTCGACCGGGACGGCATGACCGTCGCGTCGCGCTCTGCCGTTCACGATCTGGACTCTTTCGGCGCGATTCCGCTTGAGAGTAAAGTTGCATGATTCGCGGCTGGCGTAGCGGCGGGAATCGCCAGCAGAGGCAAAGGGGCATGCCGGAGACAATCCGGACGAGCGGGGGCTGTGCGCATCCGCGGGAGGGCGGATTCCTGGCGGCCGGCCTATTCACGGCTCGGTTGCTGGGACTCGTCGGGCTGACTGTTTTTACCGCGTCTTGGTCAGCACCCACACGCGCCGAGACGCAACCGTTCCGGACGCTGGAGAACCTCGCGCTCGGCAGCCCTCGCAACCTCGACAGTCACGACGTCGCAATCCTTGTGCTGATGCTTGGGCTAATTCTGTTTGCCGCAGTGACTGCGATCATGCTCGTGCGGACGCGGGCGCGCTCCGCGCGTCTGGAAGCCGCCTCGCGTGCTGAGATTGCCGTGCTGCGCGACGGCATCGACCGCGCCAACGCATTGCTGCTATCCGAATCCCAGGTGCTGGTGGATTGGCCGGCCGCTTCCGACCGACCCACCATCGACGGCGATCTGGAAATCCTCGGGGTGAACAAGCGGCGTCTCGTGCTCGCTTTCGGCTCCTGGCTCGATGCCGCCGAGGCGAGCGCAATGGATCGCGCGATCGAGGCGTTACGCGCGCGCGGCGAAGCCTTCGCGATGAATCTGACCACCCATTCGGGCCGGCCGATCGAGGCGCAGGGCCGCGCCATCGGTGGCCGCGCCGTGCTGCGGCTGAGGGATGCGACCGCAGTGACGCGCGAACTGGTGCAGCTTACACAGCGTCACCAGAAGCTGCTGACTGAGATCGCGTCGCTGCGCACGCTCATTGAAACGCTGCCGTCGCCGGCGTGGACGCGGGACACGATAGGGCGGCTCACCTTCGTCAATTCCGCATACGCGCGCGCCGTCGAAGCCAAGGACGCGATCGACGCCATTGAGCGAAATCTGGAGCTGCTCGACAGCGCTGCGCGCGAGACCATCATCAAGGCGCGCAAGAACGGCGAACCCTATACGGGCCGGCTGCCGGCAATCGTCGCCGGCGCCCGGCGCAGCTTCGACGTCCTCGATATCCGTACCGAGACCGGCAGTGCCGGCATCGGCATTGACGCCACCGAGGCGGAAACCATGCGCAGTGCGCTCGCGCGCCTGGTCGATGCGCACCGGCGTACCCTCGATCAACTCTCGACTGGCGTCGCCATGTTCGGGGTCGATCAGCGGCTCACCTTCTACAACGCCGCCTATCGTGCGCTGTGGGATCTCGACGCCGCGTACCTCGATCAGGAACCGAGCGATTCGGCCGTGCTCGACGAATTGCGGGTCGCCCGCAAGCTGCCGGAGCAGCAGAATTTTCGCCAATGGAAGGCGCAGTTGCACGCCGCATACCGCGCCAATGAGGCTAAGGAGTACGTCTGGCACCTGCCCGACGGACGCACTCTGCGGGTCGTGACCACGTCTAATCCGGACGGCGGCGTCACCTACCTTTTTCACGACGTGACCGAGCGGCTCGATCTCGAACGGCGTTTCGAAGAACTGATCCGCGTGCAAGGCGAAACGCTCGACAATCTGGCCGAAGGTGTGGCGGTGTTTGCGAGCGACGGCAGGCTGCGGCTGCACAACACCGCGTTCGCGAAAATGTGGAAGTTTTCGCTGCAATCCCTCGCCGAGCGGCCGCACATCGAAACAATTACGGCGTCGTGCCGGCCGCTGCACGGCGACGATCCCACTTGGCAATCGTTGCGCGCCGTGGTCACCGCAATCGACAGCCGCACAGCTATCGCCGGGCGGCTCGAACGGCGCGACGGCAGCGTGGTCGATTGCACTACCGTGCCGCTGCCCGGCGGTGCCACGCTGGTCACATTCCACGACGTCACCGACTCGGTCAACGTCGAGCGCGCCTTACGCGAACGCAACGAGGCGCTGGAGGACGCCGACCGCATTAAGATCAGCTTCGTGCATCATGTGTCCTACGAACTGCGTTCGCCGCTTACCAACATTATCGGCTTCGTGCACCTGCTCGGCGACCCCGCAACCGGCCCGCTCGGCCCGAAGCAGCGCGAATATCTCGATTACATTACGGTCTCCTCGAATACGCTGCTGGCGCTGATCAATAACATTCTCGATCTGGCGACCATCGACGCCGGCCGTATGCAGCTTAATCTCGGCCAGGTCGATATCCGCGAAACCATGCAGGCGGCGGCGGAAGGCGTGCAGGA
>JASHRW010000191.1 GCA_030037065.1 Xanthobacteraceae bacterium | reverse complement strand
GCCGATGTCGTCGGTGCCGACGACGACGCGCAGAGCGTGGCCAAGGCGAACGCGGCCGGCATTCCCGGCGCCGATCTGCAAACGGCGGACTGGTCGAAAATCGCGGCTTTGGTGCTCGCTCCAGGCGTGCCGCTCACGCATCCAAGCCCGCACTGGGTCGTACAACGCGCGCGGCAAGCCGGCGTGGAAGTGATCGGCGATATCGAGCTGTTCTGCCGCGAGCGCGCCCGTCTCGCGCCCGGCGCGCCGTTCGTCGCCATTACCGGCACCAACGGCAAATCGACGACGACCGCCCTGGTCGCGCATCTCGCAGCCTCGGCCGGCATGGATGCGCAGATCGGCGGTAATATCGGCACCGCGATCCTGTCGCTCGACCCGCCGCGCCAAAAGGGGATCCAGCCTTGCCGCGTCCATGTCATCGAGTGCTCGTCCTACCAGATCGATCTGGCGCCCTCGCTCGATCCGTCGATCGGCATTCTGATTAATCTCTCCGAGGATCATCTCGATCGTCACGGCAGCATGGAGCACTACGCCGCCGTCAAGGAGCGGCTCGTCGCTGGCGTGCCGAGCAACGGTACCGCCATCGTTGGTGTCGATGACGAATGGTGCAGCGCCATTGCAGTTCGGCTGGCGCAATCCGGCAAGCACGTCGTGCGCATTTCGGTGCAGCGGAAACTCAGCAGCGGCATCTATGCCGAGCAATGGCGACTCGTGGGTGCGGACGGGGGCAGTGCGGACACGATTGCCGACCTCTCCGGTATCGGCTCGCTGCGCGGTCTGCACAACGCGCAGAATGCCGCCTGCGCTACGGCCGCGGTGCTGGCGCTCGGGCTGGAGCCGGCGGCGATCCAGGCGGGGCTGCGATCGTTCCCCGGACTGGTCCATCGCATGGAGGAACTCGGCCGCCGCGGCAAGATTTTGCTGGTCAACGATTCCAAGGCGACCAATGCCGATTCGGCGGCGCAGGCGCTCGCCTGCTTCGCCGACATTTTCTGGATCGCCGGCGGCAAGCCGAAAACCGGCGGCATCGAAAGCTTGCGCAAGTTCTTCCCGCGCATCCGCAAGGCCTATCTGATCGGCGAGGCGGCGCCGGAATTTGCCGCAACTCTTGCGGACGACGTGCCGCACGAGATCGACGGCACTCTCGATAAAGCCTTGGCGGCGGCCGTTCGCGACGCCGAAGCTTCCATTTGCCCCGAGCCGGTCGTGCTGTTGTCTCCCGCCTGCGCCTCGTTCGACCAATATCGCAATTTCGAGGTGCGCGGCGACGCCTTCCGCGCCCTGGTGCGGGCGTTGCCGGAGGTCACTTCGGCAAATTCTTAATCCGCCTTAAACCATCGCGGTGCCACCACTACGCCGGGACTTCCGGGGAAGGGCTATGGGCTCCCGCGCGCAACGCACGGCGTTCAGCGAATGGTGGTGGACGGTCGACCGGCTGACGCTTGGGGCGCTGGTCGCTTTGATGCTGGGGGGCATCGTGCTGTGCCTCGCCGCCAGCCCGCCGGTCGCCGCACGTATCGGGCTTGACCCGTTCCATTTCGTCGACCGGCAGGTTCTGTTTCTCATTCCCGCCGGGGCGGTGCTGATCGTGACGTCGTTTCTGTCGCCGCGCGAGGTGCGCCAGGTCTCGCTCGTCGTCTTCGCGGTGAGTTTAGTGCTGGTTGCGCTCACGCCCCATTTCGGCGCCGAGATCAAGGGCGCTCGGCGCTGGCTGGTGATCCTCGGCATCAACATCCAGCCGTCGGAGTTTCTCAAGCCTGCTTTCGTGATCCTGATCGCCTGGCTGTTCGGCGAGTCGGCGAAGCGCCCGGAAATGCCGGCCAATCTCATCGCGCTCGTGCTGCTCGTCGTCGTGGTCGCCCTGTTGGTGATGCAACCGGATTTCGGCCAGACCATGCTGATCGCGCTGGTCTGGAGCGCGCTGTTCTACATGGCGGGGATGCGCCTTATCTGGGTGATCGGCCTTGCCGCGACTGCCGGCGCCGGGCTGATGACGGCATTCTACACCGTGCCGCACGTCGCCCAGCGCATCCAGGGCTTCCTCGACCCCTCCGCCGGGAATTCGTTCAACGTCGATATAGCGACTGAATCGTTCCTCCGCGGCGGCTGGTTCGGCCGCGGTCCGGGGGAGGGCACAATCAAGCGGATCCTGCCCGAGGGCCACACCGATTTCGTGTTCGCCGTAGCCGCCGAGGAATTCGGCATCGTGCTCTGCCTTATTCTGGTCGCGCTGTTTGCCTTCATCGTGATCCGCGCGCTCATCAAGGCGATGCGTAACAATGATCCGTTCGCCCGCTTCGCCGTGGCCGGGCTGGCGATCCTGTTCGGATTGCAATCGACCATCAACATGGCGGTCAATCTGCACCTCATGCCGGCCAAGGGAATGACGCTGCCGTTCATCTCTTATGGCGGCTCCTCACTGATCTCGCTCGCCTACGCCATGGGCATGCTGGTGGCGCTCACCCGCGAGCGACCGCGTGCGCAGCTCCCTGGCGATATCGTGATCAGCGGGAGCCCGGTGTGATGCAGGCGCCTCTTCGGGCGCCGATTCTCGTCGCCGCCGGTGGAACGGGCGGCCATCTGTTTCCAGCCGAGGCGCTGGCGGCAGCCTTGGCGCAGCGCGGCATTCCCGTCCATCTCGCTACCGACCGTCGCGCAGTGCGCTATGGCGGCGCCATCGCCGAAGATGCCGTTCACGTCATAACCAGCGCGACGCTGCGCGGGCGTAATCCGATCACTCTGGGCAGGACCGCATCTCTGCTCGGCCTCGGCATTGCGCAGGCCTACATGCTGATCGGCCGGCTCAAGCCCGCCGCCGTGATCGGCTTTGGCGGCTATCCGACCATCCCGCCGGTGCTGGCGGCGTCGTGGTACGGCGTTCCGAGTCTCATTCACGACGCCAACGCGGTGATCGGCCGGGCCAACCGCTTCCTCGCCCCACGGGTCACCGCGATCGCCACCACGTTTCCAGACCTGTTCGGCGGCGAACCCGCCTTGGCGGCCAAGTCCACGCTGACCGGCAATCCGGTGCGGCCGGCAGTCGTTGCCGCAGCGGCGATCCCTTTTCCGGTCGACTCCGATCCTCTGCGCCTTCTGATTTTCGGCGGCAGCCAGGGTGCGCGCATCATGGCCGAGATAGTTCCGTCGACGATCGGGCGGCTCGATGCCGCGTTGCGTGCGCGCCTCTCTATCGTCCAACAGGCGCGCGAGGAGGATGTAGCGCGCGTGCGCGATGCCTATGCCAAGCTGGCGGTCGCCGCCGAGGTGGCGCCGTTTTTCCCCGACTTGCCGGTGCGCATGGCGGCGAGCCATCTGGTGGTATCGCGTTCGGGCGCGTCCACGGTGGCGGAGCTTGCCGCCATCGGCCGACCCGCCATTCTGGTGCCGCTGCCGCACGCACTGGATCAAGACCAGTTCGCCAATGCCGGAATGCTCGAACGGGCGGGCGGTGCCATCCGCATGGTGCAGGAGATTTTCACGCCGGCGCGGCTCGCCGACGAGATCGCTGCGTTTGCCGCGGCACCGGCGCGGCTCGCCGCCATGGCGGCGGCGGCGCGGGCGCTGGGCCGACTTGACGCCGCCGACCGCCTGGCGGACCTGGTCCTGCAGGTGGCGACAAGCAGCACAAACAAGTAGGTTTCGCTACGCGTCGCCGTTTCGATTGAGGGAGCGTCTATGAGGCTGCCGCGCGACATCGGTCCGGTCCATTTCATCGGCATCGGCGGTATCGGCATGAGCGGCATCGCCGAGGTGATGGTGAATCTCGGCTATGCGGTCCAAGGCTCCGACCAGGCCGAGAGCGCCAACATCAAGCGTCTGCGCGACAAGGGCGTGACCGTCACGATCGGGCACGCAGCGGATAATCTGGCGGGCGCCCAGGTCATCGTCGTCTCTTCGGCCATCAGGCCGGACAATTCGGAACTCCAGGCGGCGCGCGCCCACCGCATCCCCGTGGTCCGCCGCGCCGAGATGCTGGCGGAGCTGATGCGGCTGAAAAGCTGCGTCGCCATTGCCGGCACCCACGGCAAGACCACCACCACTTCGATGGTGGCGGCGCTGCTCGACGCCGCCGGTTTCGACCCGACCGTGATCAATGGCGGCATCATCAATGCCTACGGCACCAATGCGCGGCTCGGCGCCGGCGACTGGATGGTGGTCGAGGCCGACGAATCCGACGGCACATTCCTCAAACTTCCCGCCGATATCACCGTCGTCACCAACATCGATCCCGAGCACCTCGATTACTTCAAGACTTTCGAGGGGGTGCAGGAGGCGTTTCGCGCCTTCGTCGAAAATGTGCCCTTCTACGGGTTTGCGGTCATGTGCATGGACCATCCGGTGGTCCAGACCCTGATCGGCCGTATCGAGGATCGCCGCATCGTCACTTACGGAGAAAATCCGCAGGCCGAAGTGCGGCTCGTCGATCTCTCGCATGCCGGTGGCATCTCGCTGTTCACCATCATGTTCAGCGATCGCGCCGGCAATCTCGTCCACCAGATAGAAAAACTCGCGCTGCCGATGCCGGGGCGGCACAACGCGCTCAACGCCACGGCCGCCGTCGCGGTTGCGCACGAGCTTGGCATTGGCGATGAGGTCATCAGAAGCGCGTTGGCCAATTTCGGCGGCGTGCGCCGGCGCTTTACCCGCACCGGAATCTGTAACGGCGTCACCATCATCGACGATTACGGCCACCATCCGGTCGAGATCGCCGCCGTGCTCAAGGCGGCGCGCGAATCGACCAAAGGGCACGTGATTGCCATCGTGCAGCCGCATCGCTACACGCGACTTGCCGCTTTGTTCGAGCAGTTCTGCACCTGTTTCAACGATGCCGACACCGTGATCGTCGCGCCGGTGTATCCGGCCGGCGAAGCGCCGATCGTGGGCGCCGACCGCGATTCGCTGGTGCAGGGATTGCTCGCTCATGGACACCGTCAGGTGTTCCCACTCGAATCTCCAGACAAGCTCGCCGGGCTCATCGCCGGCATGGCGGAGCCGGGCGATTACGTCGTCTGCCTCGGCGCCGGCTCGATCACCCAATGGGCCTACGCGCTGCCGGGGGAGTTGGCAGCGCTGCCAAAGGATACGGTCTCCTGATGACCAAGAGCTGTGTAGCGGTCCGTCACGTCGCCTTCGAGGACCTCGGACTTTTAGGTCCGTTGGTTGCCGCGCGCGGCTACGACGTTCGCTACCATGACGCGGGCATCGAGCCCTTCGAGGCTGAAACGCTTCTCGGACCCGATCTGGTCATCGTGCTGGGCGGCCCTATCGGCGTATATGAAACCGAAACGTATCCGTTCATTGCCGCCGAAATCGCCGCCGTAAGGGCGCGCATTCATGCCAACAAACCGATCCTCGGCATCTGCCTCGGCGCCCAGATGATGGCCGCGGCGCTCGGCGCACGCGTGGCGCCGGGACCCGTCAAGGAGATCGGCTATGCGCTGCTGACCTTGAGCGGGGCCGGCAGGCGCTCGGTGCTGGCGCCGCTGGTCGGCGCGCCGGTGCTGCATTGGCACGGCGATAATTGCGAATTGCCGACCGGCTGCGAAGGCCTGGCGTCGACGGCCGCTTGTCCGGTGCAGGCCTTCGTCCGCACGCCGACCCAACTTGCGCTGCAGTTTCATCTCGAGACCGAGCCGCCGCGGTTCGAGGCTTGGCTTGTCGGCCACACCGTGGAACTTGGCAAGGCCGGCATCGATCCAAACAAATTGCGCAGTGAGGCACGCGCGCTCGGCCCGGCGCTGCGCGAGATCGGACGCAACGTGCTGGCGTCGTGGCTCGATACGGTCGCGAGTGCGGCGGGATGAGTTTCCCGGACCTCGTTTCTGAGCTGAAAGCAAGCATGCCGGACCTGTGCGGCCGTTTGCTCGCCAAGCAGCCGCTTGCCGAGCTGACCTGGTTTCGCGTCGGCGGCCCGGCGCAAGTCTTGTTCATGCCGGAGCACGAAGCCGACCTGTGTTATTTTTTGTCGAAGCTTCCCATCAAGATCGCGGTCGCCGCGATCGGCCTTGGCTCCAACCTGATCGTGCGCGATGGCGGCGTGCCGGGCGTCGTCATCAGGCTGGGCCGCGGCTTCAACGCCATCGCCATCGAGGGCCTCCACGTGCGCGCCGGCGCCGCCGTGCCCGACGTTAAAGTTGCGCGCGCAGCGCAAGAGGCGGGTATCGCCGGGTTGTCGTTTCTCCGCGGGATTCCGGGCGGCGTCGGCGGTGCGTTGCGGATGAATGGCGGCGCCTATGGCCGCGAGACCAAGGATGCGCTGGTGCAAGCGCGTGCCGTCGACCGGCAAGGCGATGTCCGCACTTTGTGTAATGCCGAAATGGGCTTCTCCTATCGACATTGCGGGGTGTCCGACGATTACATTTTCACGCAAGCTGTCTTCGCTGGCGAGCGCGGTGATCCCGCAACGATCGCCGCCGAGATGGACAAGATCACGGAATCGCGCGAGGCAACGCAGCCGATCAAGAGCCGCACCGGCGGCTCCACATTCAAGAACCCGCCGGGACAAAAAGCCTGGCAGCTCATCGACGCCGCCGGCTGCCGCGGCTTGCGCGTCGGCGACGCCCAGGTTTCGGAAATGCACTGCAATTTTCTGATCAATCTCGGCGGCGCCACGGCCGCCGATATCGAAGCGTTGGGCGAGACCGTGCGGCAACGGGTAAAGGACTCGTCCGGCGTCGAGCTTGAGTGGGAGATCAGACGGATCGGCGTCCCTATGGCACCTTGATCGGAATCCATTCGGACTCTCGACGTTTCGCCAAATGTCGATTCTATTAGGCTCCGATGCGAATCAGGCGGAGCGGCTGAGGTGAGCGCTTGAGCAGTGCCAAGCACGTCGCCGTTCTGATGGGTGGCTGGTCGGCCGAGCGCGAAGTCTCGCTGCGCTCGGGCCGGGCCTGCGCCGATGCGCTGCTGCGCCTCGGTTATCGAGTCTCGGAAATCGACGTGACCCGGGAGGTCGCCGCTTCGCTCGCCTCCGCCAAGCCCGACGTCGCACTCAATGTCCTGCACGGGCGGCCCGGCGAGGACGGCACGCTGCAAGGCTTACTGGAAATTCTGGGTGTTCCTTACAGCCATTCCGGCGTCATGTCCTCGGCGGTCGCCATGCGCAAGGACTTCGCCAAAGTGCTGTTTCGCGCCGCCGGCGTGCCAGTTGCCGAACACCTGGTGGTACCGCGCTTGGCGGCGGCGAAACGCCATCTCATGCCGCCGCCTTACGTGGTCAAGCCGGTCGCCGAAGGCTCGAGCGTCGGCGTCACCATCGTCACCGAGGCGCATCCGCATCCGCCGCAAGAGCTTTATCGCGACGACTGGCCGTTCGGCGAGACGGTCATGATCGAGCGCTACATCCCGGGCAAGGAACTGACCTGCGCGGTGCTCGGCGACCGGGCGCTGGATGTCATCGAGATCGTGCCGGCGACCCGCTTTTACGATTATGAGGCAAAGTACGCCGCCGGCGGCTCCAGACACCTCCTACCGGCGCCAATTTTACCAAATGTTTACCAGGAAGTCCGCAGACTCGCCCTGGCTGCCCATAACGCGCTCGGCTGCCGCGGCGTGAGCCGCGCGGATTTTCGCTACGACGATCGGGGGACGGGTGAGCTCGTTTGTCTTGAAGTCAATACACAGCCGGGCATGACCGAGACGTCGCTCGTGCCCGAACTTGCCGCGTACGCTGGCATTACGTTCGATGAGCTGGTGCGATGGATGGTGGAGGACGCCTCGACCAACCGCTGATGCGGTCGGGGCCCGCAGCTGGGGGACGGGTCGGCGCGCGCATTGGCACGTCGGCGCAACGGCGCGCGCGCAGCCATCGTCGCGTTCGCGCGCTTGTGTCGACTTGGCTTTCCGCTGAACTGAACGCTGCATTACCGCCGTGGTTGGTCATAGCTTGTCGCCGCGGCAGGCGTTGGCTCGCAAGGCTCATACGCCTGCCGCCGCCGCGCGGCGTCGGCATTGCCGCGTCGGTTTTGCTGCTCGCCTCGGCCATCGCCTATGGCGTGATCGAAGGAGATCATCTTCCCGCGCTGATCGAATGGGCCAAGGATACGCGCGACGCGGCAGCCGATTCTCTCGGCTTTCGCATTGCCGAGGTTTCGCTGTCGGGCGAGAAAGAAGTCAGCCGCGAAGAGATATTGACCACCGCCGGCGTGACCGGCCGCGCCTCGCTTTTGTTCCTCGACGCCGATGCGGCGCGGGCGCGGCTGATGGCGAATCCTTGGATCGCCGATGCGGCGGTACTCAAGCTCTACCCGAACCGCCTGCAGATCACCATCACCGAGCGACACGCATATGCGCTGTGGCAGAAGGACGGTCGCGTCAAAGTCATCGCCGCCGACGGCACCGTGCTCGAACCTTTTGTCGAGCGTCGATACATCAAATTGCCGCTGGTTGTCGGACAAGGCGCGGAGCGTGAAGCCGAGAATTTTCTCGACATCCTCGATCGCTATCCCGACGTCGCCCAGCAGGTGCGGGCTTCTATCCTGGTGGCACAGCGGCGCTGGGACATTTTGCTGAAGAATGGCATCGATGTTCAATTGCCGGAAACGGACGCGGCGGCTGCGCTCGGTCGCCTGGTCGCGCTCGACCGCGACAAAAAGCTCTTGTCGCGCGACATCACCATTGTCGATCTGCGCCTGCCCGATCGCGTGACCGTACGGTTGTCCGACGCCGCCGCCCAAGCGCGCAATAACGCGCTCAAGGCGAGCGAAAAGAAGAAGGCGGGCAACGTATGAACGCCCTCCATTACGGGCTCACTCCCAAGATGAAGCCGATTTTGCCGCGGCGCACGGCGCTCGTGGCCGCGCTCGATGTCGGCTCAAGCAAGGTCGCCTGCATGATCGCGCGGTTGCGGCCTCATCCGCCGCAACAGGCCTTGACCCGCAGGAGCCACGCCGTCGAGGTTTTAGGCTTCGGCCATACCGGCGCGCGCGGCATGAAAGCCGGCGCCGTGGTCAACCTGGCGGAGGCCGAGGAGGCGATACGGCTTGCCGTCGATACCGCCGAGCAAATGGCATCGGTCGAGATCGAATCGGTGGTGCTCTCCGTCTCGGCCGGGCGGCTTGCCAGCGAATTGTTTGCCGCCGACGTCGACGTTGTCGGCTCCGCCGTATCCGAAGGCGATATTGCGCGCGTCCTGGCGGCCGGCAGCCGGCATTCGCTGCGCGACGGCCGCGCCATACTGCATTCATTGCCGGTCGGTTATTCGCTGGACGGGACCAACGGCATTCGCGATCCGCGTGGCATGCTGGGCAGCCGCTTCGGCGTCGACATGCATGTCGCCACCACAGATATCGCGACGGCGCGTAATTTGATGCTGGCAGTCGAACGCTGCCATCTCGCCGTCGAGGCGATGGTCGCCAGCCCTTACGTCGCCGGTCTTGCCGTCCTTGCCGACGACGAGGCCGATCTCGGCGCCGCGATTGTCGATCTCGGCGCCGGCACCACCACGACGGCGGTATTTCTGAACGCGCGGCTCGTTCATCTGGAAGGTTTTGCGCTGGGCGGCCAGCACATCACGACCGACATCGCGCGCGGCTTGAACGCGCGTATCGCCGACGCTGAGCGAATCAAAACGCTTTATGGCAGTGTGCTGGTCGGCGGATTGGACGAGCGCGACATGATCACGGTGCCGCCGATCAGCGAAGACGAACGCGAGCCGGCGCAATTCGTGCCGCGTTCGACGCTCGTGCAAATCATCAAGCCGCGCGTGGAAGAGATCCTCGAAATGGTGCGCGACCGTCTCGCCGCCTCGCCATTCGCGGCCGAGCGGCGTGGGCACGTGATCCTCACCGGCGGTGGCGCGCAATTGACCGGATTGCCGGATCTTGCCGCCCGCATTCTCGATCGCCCGGTACGCATCGGGCGGCCGCTTGGAATTTCCGGATTGCCGGACGCTGCCAAGGGCGCGGCCTTTTCAGTTGTGACGGGACTTCTGGTCTATCCGCAAGCGGCGCACCTCGAACATTTCGAGCAGCGGCGCAAGCGGCAAGTGATGAACGGCACGGGCGGCTACTTCGCCCGCGTCGGGCAGTGGCTTCGCGAGAGCTTCTGATGGCCCCCAGATCGCAAGCTAGAGACTCACAGCGGCCGGTGGCGGACCGGTCGGGGCAGGGCGCGGAGAGCGCCCGCGCGAGGAAGAAGAGGCAAACATGACCATCAATCTGAATATCCCCGACATCCGGGAGCTCAAGCCGCGTCTGACTGTGTTTGGGGTAGGCGGAGCCGGCGGCAACGCGGTGAACAACATGATCACCGCCGGCTTGCAAGGCGTCGATTTCGTGGTCGCCAATACCGACGTGCAGGCGCTCACCATGTCGAAAGCCGAGCGCATCGTGCAAATGGGCGTACAGGTCACCGAAGGCCTCGGCGCCGGGGCTCAACCCGAAGTTGGCCGCGCCGCCGCCGAGGAGGTGATCGACGAGATCCGCGATCACTTGTCCGGCGCACATATGGTTTTCGTCACCGCCGGCATGGGCGGCGGCACCGGCACCGGCGCTGCTCCGGTCATTGCCAAAACCGCGCGCGAAATGGGGATTCTCACCATCGGCGTCGTCACCAAGCCGTTCCACTTCGAGGGTCAGCGCCGCATGCGCGTCGCCGAAAGCGGCATTACCGAGCTGCAGAAATGCGTCGACACGCTGCTCATCATTCCCAATCAGAATCTGTTCCGCGTAGCGAACGAGAAAACGACGTTCGCCGATGCGTTCGCCATGGCCGACCAGGTGCTCTATTCCGGCGTTGCCTGCATCACCGATCTGATGGTCAAGGAAGGCCTGATCAACCTCGACTTCGCCGATGTCCGCGCGGTCATGCGCGAAATGGGCAAGGCGATGATGGGAACCGGCGAGGCCGAGGGCGAGAAGCGGGCGCTCACCGCGGCGGAGGCAGCGATCTCCAATCCACTGATCGACGACGCGTCGATGAAGGGAGCCAGAGGATTGCTGATTTCCATTACCGGCGGCCGCGACCTCACGCTTTATGAGGTCGACGAGGCGGCAACCCGCATTCGCGAAGAAGTGGATCAGGACGCCAACATCATCGTCGGCGCTACTTTCGACGAGAGTCTGGATGGCATCATCCGCGTGTCGGTTGTGGCGACGGGAATCGATCAGGCCGTTGCGCAACGCACGACCCCGGCGGCGGCGGAGGCGCGCATCGCCGAGCTTGCAACTTGGCTCAAGGCCGAAAACCAGCGAACCGCCGAACGCGTCGAGCGACCGGAGCCGGCGCATCCCGCGCCTGTTCCACAGCAGGTCCGCGCGTCCATGCCGGCGGTGGCACCGGCGTCGGTCAATGCCTCGATCGAGTCGGCGGCGAGGGCTGCGATTGCTTCTGCTATCGAAGATGTCAGCATCCGCCCGATTACCCGTAATCCCACGCTGTTTGGTCATCCCGGGCCGAGCGGGGAGGCGATCCCGGAAACCAAGGAGTTCATCCCGCCGGTGCCCGATCGATTGCCACCGCGGGGGCCGCGCATGCCGCGGATCGATGAGCTGCCGGTTCCCGCGCAGAACGAGATTCTCGCCAAGCGCGGCGAGCTGGCCCAAGAGGAGCATCCGGGGCGGCGCCGGTCGCTGCTGGAACGTCTGGCGTCCGTGGGCCTAGGACGCCGGGAACAAGCCAAGGATGACGAGGCACCGCTGCCGCGCATGCCGCAAGACGTACCGCAGGCCGCCGAGCGGCTGCCCGGCCGCCCGATGCCGCGTCTGGCCGAGCCACGGCCGGAACCGGTATCTGAATATGCCAAGCGCGCTGCGCCGCAGGGGCTTGATCAGCACGGCCGGCAGGCTTCTGTGCATAACCAGGACGTACAGGACGAACTCGAAATTCCCGCTTTCCTGCGCCGGCAGTCGCACTAAAGAGGTCGTTCGTCCGGATTATTCGTCTGGCTGTCACAAAAGTGGCGGTCCAGGCGGACAAGGCACCCTTTGCGGCGTTGTGCCGACAGGAGTGCGGCCAGAAGATGGTAACATTTGGTAAGAAACCGTGAGTTGGCGTCAAAGCCCTTCACCGGTAAGGTTTCGCACGTCAGAGGGGTTATGTCGGTAGCGGAGGTTGGCGGTCGAATAGGCCCGCCCCCGGAACGACAGGTGGGCCTGCATGCCCTTCAAGACGGGGTCGGCGGCAATTGTGCTATTACAAGGTCGCCATCGGGTGTGGGACAAGAAGGGCATGATCTGGGGCTTGCACGCCAGCAGGCAGACAACCCTGCGTGATCAGGCAAGTGTAAGCGGAATTGGCGTTCACTCCGGTGCGCCTGTTACGTTGACACTGCATCCGGCCGAGCCGGACACCGGCGTCGTCTTCCTGCGCGGCGGGACGGGCGGCCGTGAAGACCGCGAACTCAAAGCTCACTTCCGCTCGGTAACTGCGACGGAATTCGCAACGGTCCTCGGCGACCACAGCGGCCCTGCCGTATCGACGACCGAACACGTGCTGGCGGCGTTGCGCGGTCTCGGCGTCGACAATGCCGTCATTGAAGTCGATGGCGCTGAAGTTCCCATCATGGACGGTAGCGCGGCGCCGTTTGTCGCTGCCATCGATCAGGTCGGTATCGCGGTTCAGTCGGCGCCGCGGCGCTACATTCAGGTGCTCAAACCGGTTCGGGTCGGCAAAAACGGCTGCTACGGCGAGCTGCGGCCGCATCTGCAAGGGCTGCGGATTGAAGCCGATATCGAATTCGATCATCCGCTGATCGGACGGCAGTCGTTTTGCGTTGACGTGACGCCGGATGTTTTTCGCCGCGAACTTGCACGCGCGCGGACATTCGGCTTTATGCGCGATGTGGCGAAACTGTGGAGCGCAGGATATGCGCTTGGCGCGTCGTTCGAGAACACAGTCGTCGTCGCCGAAGACCGCGTCCTCAATCCGGAAGGCATGCGCTTCCCCGACGAGTTCGTTCGCCACAAAACAGTCGACGCCATTGGCGATCTGGCACTGGCTGGGGCGCCGCTGCTCGCCGCCTATCGTTCAGTGCGCGGCGGGCACAAGCTCAATCATGCCGTGCTCACCGCCTTGATGGCGGATTCGAGCGCCTGGACCTACGTCGAGATGCCGCAATCCGTTCGCCGGGCGCGGGGCCACGCCGATCTGGCAGCTGGCTTCGCAGCTCCCGCCTACGGGCCCGACGTCTCTTGATTTGCTTAACTTTCTCGCCTTAATCCGGGCCGATTGCCGACTATACTTGCCACCCAGGATGGGGTTGTAGAGTGTCCGCCGCTGCGGCAGCGCGGGACGCGCGGCAGGGGTAGACGCATTGTCGGGACCAGAACGTAAATCACGCTTATGACGCTGCGAGTACGAGGACCGGGGCGATCCGGTAGCAGGCTCCGTGCCTTGGCCGGCTGCTTGGCGCTGGCGCTTCTTGCTATGCCGCTGATCGGCTGCAGCCTGTTCAACAAGGACGACGATACGATTCCCGACACGCCGGCCGACAAGCTCTATAACGAAGGGCTGTTTCTGGTAAACGACAAGCAGGACTACAAGGCGGCGGCGAAGAAATTCGATCAGGTCGATCGCGAGAATCCGTATTCGGATTGGGCGCGCAAAGCGCTTCTGATGGAAGCGTTCAGCGACTATCAGGCCGGCCAGTACGACGATTGCATCAACGCGGCGAAGCGCTACGTGACGCTGCATCCCGCCAGTCCCGATGCCGCCTATGCGCAATACCTGATTGCCTCCTCTTACTACGATCAGATTCTCGATATCACCCGCGACCAGGATCGGGCGCAGAAGGCGATCGATGCCTTCGAAGAGGTGGTGCACAAATATCCCGACAGCGAATACGCGCTCGCCGCGAAGAAAAAAATCGAGATGGCGCGTGACCAGCTCGCCGGCAAGGAGCTGGAGATCGGACGTTTCTACTTGCAAAAGCACGACTACTTGGGCGCCATCAATCGGTTCAAGGTCGTGGTGACCCAGTACCAGACCACGCGCGAAGTCGAGGAAGCCCTGGAACGGCTGACCGAAGCCTATCTGGCGCTCGGCATTACCGACGAGGCGGAAACAGCGGCGGCCGTGCTCGGCCACAATTACCCGGACAGCCCCTGGTACAAAGACGCCTACAATCTGCTCAAGGGCCAGGGGCGCGAGCCTAACGAGCACAAGGCGTCCTGGATCAGCCGGGCCTTCCACAAACTAACGGGATGAGACGGACGACAGAAGACGGACGACAGATCAAGGAATAGCGAATAATATCTGTCGTCTGCCCTCCGTCGTCTGTCATCATGCTTAGCCGCCTCTCCATTCGCGACATCGTTCTGATCGATCGGCTGGACATCGATTTCGGCTCCGGCCTTGCCGCGCTCACGGGCGAGACCGGCGCCGGCAAATCGATCCTGCTTGACGCGTTTGCGCTCGCACTCGGCGCCCGCGGCGAGGCGGCTCTGGTGCGCGCCGGGGCGGAGCACGGCCAGGTCACCGCGGCATTCGAGCTTGCCGCCGCGCATCCGGCGCGGCGTGTGCTGGCCGAGAACGAACTTGATGCCGAGGACGAATTGATCGTGCGCCGCGTGCAATACGCCGACGGCCGCACCCGCGCCTTCGTCAACGATCAACCGGTCAGCGTGCAGGTGCTGCGGGCGCTTGGCGCCGCGCTCGTTGAGATTCACGGCCAACACGACGAGCGCGCCTTTGTCGATGCGGCCACCCATCGTGCACTGCTCGATGCCTTTGGCGGCATGGAGGGCGAGACCGCCGAAGTGGCGCGGCTGTGGCAAGAGTGGCGCGCCAGCGAGGCCGCCGTCGCCGACCACCGCGTCGAGGTCGAGCGTGTCAGCCGCGAAGCGGAGTGGCTTCGCCATGCGGTCGAAGAGCTCGGGCGTCTGGCGCCGGCCGCCGGCGAGGAGACCTCGCTTGCCGAACGGCGCGCCGCGATGATGCAGGCGGAGAAAGTCGCCGAGGATTTGCGCATGACGCATGAGGCGGTCGGCGGTCCGCAATCGCCGGTGCCGCCGCTCGCCACCGCGCTGCGCCGGCTCGAGCGCCGCGCCACGCAGGCGCCGGCTTTGATCGAGCCTGCGGTGAAGGCGATCGACGCTGCGCTGTCGGCTTTGGAAGAAGCGCGTGCGCATCTGGAAGCGGCGTTGCGCGTCGCCGACCATGATCCGAAGGAGCTCGAGCGCATCGAGGAGCGGCTGTTCGCGCTGCGCGGCGCCGGGCGCAAGTACAATGCACCGGTCGATCAGCTCAACGCGCTCGGCGAGCGTTACCAGCGCGATCTCGCGCTGATCGATGCCGGCGCCGAGCGCCTGGCCGCGTTGGAGCGGCAGGCGCAAGCTGCCGCTCTGCGTTATCGCGAAGCGGCCGAGAAGCTGTCGGCGCACCGCAAGCGTGCATCCGGCGCGCTCGACAAGGCGGTGAACGCCGAACTAAAGCCGCTCAAGCTGGAGCGCGCCCGCTTCTCGACTGAAATCGCCGCCGTGGACGAGGGGCCGGAAGGCATCGACCGTGTCGAGTTCTGGGTGCGTACCAATCCGGGCACCAAGCCCGGGCCGCTGATGAAGATCGCATCGGGCGGCGAACTCGCGCGCTTTCTGCTGGCGCTGAAGGTGGCGCTCGCCGACCGCGGCTCGGCGCCGACGCTGATCTTCGACGAGATCGACACCGGCGCCGGTGGCGCGGTTGCCGACGCCATCGGCGTGCGGCTCGCGCGGCTTGCTTCCGGCGTGCAGGTCATTGCGGTGACGCATGCGCCACAGGTGGCGGCGCGCGCCGATCGCCATTACCTCATCACCAAGGATGCACTCGGCGGCGGCAAAAGGGTCGCCACCCGCATTCTCGAATTGGCCGCCGAACGCCGCCGGGAGGAGATCGCGCGCATGCTCGCCGGTGCCGAAATCACCGCCGAAGCCCGCGCCGCGGCCGAACGCTTGATCCGCGCGGCGGGCTGATATCGCTATGGCCCCTCGCGACAAGGCCGAAATTTTCGTCGACGCCCTTACCGAAAAGCAGGCAAAGACCGAGCACGCGCGGCTTGCGGCCGAAATAGCCGGTCACGACCGACGCTATTACCAGGACGACGCGCCGACCGTTTCCGACGCCGAATACGACCGCTTGCGCCGGCGCTACAACGCGATCGAGGCGCGCTTTCCGCAATTGCGCACGGCCGAGAGCCTGACCCAGCACGTCGGTGCGGCCCCGTCCACGCGCTTTGCCAAGGTACGGCACGCGGTGCCGATGCTGTCCCTCGATAACGCCTTTGCGGGAGAAGACGTGGTCGATTTTGTCGGCCGCATCCGCCGCTTTCTGCGGTTGCCGGATGACGACGAGATCGTGTTTTCCGCCGAGCCGAAGATCGACGGCTTGTCGATGTCGCTCCGCTACCAAGACGGCGAGCTCGTCACCGGCGCGACGCGCGGTGACGGCACTGAGGGTGAGGATGTCACCGCCAACGTCAAAACGCTGGAGGACATTCCGAAGCGGCTCAAAGGCAGAGGTGTGCCGAATGTGTGCGAAGTGCGCGGCGAAGTGTACATGACCAAGCACGCCTTCCTGGCGCTCAACAAACGCCAGGCCGAGACCGGCGGCCAGGTGTTTGCCAATCCGCGCAACTCGGCGGCCGGCTCGCTGCGGCAGAAAGATCCGTCGATCACGGCGTCGCGGCCACTCGGCTTTTTCGCCTATGCGTGGGGCGAGATGAGCGAGATGCCGGCCGATACACAGTCGGGCATGATCAGGTGGTTCGCCGCGTGCGGGTTCAAGACCAACCCGCTGACCAAAATGTGCCGTTCGGTCGAAGCGCTGCTCGCCTTTCATCGTGAAATCGAGCTGCAGCGCGGCAGCCTCGACTACGATATCGATGGCGTTGTCTACAAGGTCGACCGTCTCGACTGGCAGGAGCGGTTGGGCTTCGTGTCGCGCTCGCCGCGCTGGGCGATCGCGCATAAATTCCCGGCCGAGAAGGCGACCACGGTCGTGCGC
>JASHRW010000190.1 GCA_030037065.1 Xanthobacteraceae bacterium | reverse complement strand
ACGGATTTCAGTGATCGCGGCCTGATCGGATTGAGCGAACGAGGCGCCCGTCCAGCGACTCTACCCGAGCGCCTTGCCATAAAGTTCCGGCGAAAAGCCGACCAACAGCCTGCCGCCGCCGAGATCGAGCACCGGCCGCTTGATCATCGACGGCTGCTTTTCCATCAGCGCCAGCGCCTTTTTGGCGTCGAGGTCGGCCTTGTCCTTGTCGGGCAGCTTGCGGAAGGTGGTGCCGGCGCGGTTGAGCAAGGTCTCCCAGCCGACCTTCCTTTCCCACGTCTCCAGCCGCTCGCGCGCGATGCCGGCGGTCTTGTAGTCGTGGAAGTCATAGGCGACGCCGTGCTTGTCGAGCCAGGCGCGCGCCTTCTTCATGGTGTCGCAGTTCTTGATGCCGTAGATGGTGGTGGGCATGGTTCGATCAGCGATAATGGACTCGCTTGCGGAAGGTGGTGCCGGCGCGGTTGAGCAAGGTCTCCCAGCCGACCTTCTTCTCCCAGCGCTCAAGCCGGTCGCGCTCGATGCCGGCGGTCTTGTAGTCGTGGAAGTCGTAGGCGACGCCGTGCTTGTCGAGCCAGGCGCGCGCCTTCTTCATCGTATCGCAGTTCTTGATGCCGTAGATGGTGATGGACATGGAAACGGTCGCTCCGTGACTCCCCTGGCCTAATCACGCGTGATCTTAATTGAAAATCTGGCACGGCCCTAGGCGCATCTTGATCGACTCACGACGTCTACGGCTATAACGGTTTGCCCGAGCTTAAAGTGAAAACTAAAGATTCTCGTCGCTGAACGATCCAGGCGATCATGCTCGGTATTCACTATTTCTCGGTTCCGCAGAAAATCGATTTCGATCGATTTGGAATTTTCGAGCGAAGCGGTTCCTTCAGAGCCAAGCAAAGAAAGGCCTCACGCAGCCCTGCCTCGCAACCCCTCCGCAAGCGCCGAAAGCGCGTCGGCAAGTTGTCGCGCGGTCTCCGGCGGCGGCAGCGGCACTCTGAGGCTGCGCACGCCGGTTGCCGGATCGCGCTCGATCCATGGATGCGCCGGAGCCTTGGAATCGCTGGCGGCCGCCAGAGCGGCAACGAATTGCGCACCCACCTGCGCCAAGGCAAGCCACGGATCGGACCCGGGATCGCTCCGCGGCACGGCGGACCCGTTCGAGCGCGCGATATCGCCGGCACCGAAGTCCGCATCCATCTTCGCATCTTCCGCTGCTTTATTATCGTCAGCAGCGACGGTTCTGTTCCCGATCTCCTCAGTCGGCGTCACGGCCTCGCTTTCGCCCATGCGCCCGGTGACGTTCTCCACCTCCTTCATGAAGCGGTTGAGACGCGAGCCGCCCAGCGAAATCTCGCCGCTGCCGCCGTCAAGAATTCCGGCCGATAACGAGCGCTTGAACGCCAGCACCGACAGCATGCCTTCCTCGATGGTGCCCTTTGCGACGAAATTGATGACCCGCACTGGCTGTGTCTGACCGATGCGATGGATACGCGCGATGCGCTGCTCCAGTACGGCGGGATTCCACGGCAAGTCCATGTTTATGAGAGTCGAGGCATGCTGCAGATTGAGTCCCGTGCCGCCGGCGTCCGTGGACAGAAATACCCGGCAGGCCGGGTCGTTGCGAAAGCGCTCGACGAGTGCCGGCCGCTTCTCGGACGGCACGCCGCCGTGGAAGCTGACATAACCCAAGCCGCGCGCTTCGAGACGCCGGATGACGATGTCGTGGGTCCGCGTCCATTGCGAAAACACCACCGCCTTGGCTTTCGGCTCGGCGAACAGATCGTCGAATAGGGCCGCCAGTTCATCGGCCTTGACGCCGTGGTCTGTCTCTTGGTCCAGGAGATAAGTGCTATTGCATGACATGCGCATATTCTGCAGCGCACAAGTCAGCCGCCGCTGGTCCTTGTCCGACAGGAAGCGGGTCTTGCGCCAGCGCTGAACGATTTTCGCGACGACATCGGCGTTTTCCTGGTGATAGAGCATCTGCATTTCTGTCATCGGCACCAGAAGGTTCTGGTCGAGACGATCCGGCAATTGCTTCAGCACCTCGGATTTGCGGCGGCGGATCATGATCGGCGCCAATGTCCGACCGATCTTTTCGAGCCCCGTATAGCCGGTGACGCGCCCGGCTTCGTCCTTGACCTGGTGTTCGTGCAGCAGCTTCCACGTCGGCCCCAGCCGGTGTTGATCGACGAACTGAACGATCGAAATCAACTCTTCGAGCCTGTTCTCCAAAGGGGTGCCAGTCAGTACGATTGCGTAGGGACTGTCGATGCGCTTCAAGGCCCGTGCGGCAATGGTGTTCCAGTTCTTTACCCGTTGCGCTTCATCGACGATCACGAGATCGGGCGCCCAGGCGGCGATCAGATCGAGGTCAGGCTTGAGCTTCTCGTAATTTGTGATCTTGCAGAAATCGTCCAAACGATAGTCGTTCTGGCGCTGCGCCCGGCCTCCATTGATAACCCGCGCCACGTTCTCGCCTCGCTTGCCGGAGAAACGCTGAATTTCACTCTGCCACTGGTATTTGAGCGATGTCGGACAGATCACCAGTACCCTTCCGACGCCGAAATGCCGCGCAAGGATCTCCATGGCGGCGATGGCCTGAACAGTCTTGCCCAGTCCCATATCATCGCCGATCAAGGCTCTGCCAGCCCGGACCGCGAACAGCGCGCCCTCGGCCTGATACGGGTAGAGCGGCACTTTCAGAAGGGCTCCGAGCTTGGGGTCCGCAGCCCCTAAAGGGAACACTTCCGCGAGCTTCGCGGCCCGGCGCGCCGCATCCCGCCTTCCTGCAATGAAATCGAGCGCATCGTCATAGGCCCGAAACTCGTGACCCGACTTCGACGCCATCGCCATGAAAGACTCGAGTTCGCCGTAGCTGTCATTAAGCAGCATCCAGTCGTGGCCGGCGTCGAACAATCGCGCGGCGGCCTCGCGCAAGACCGGCGGGCAGTCTGTTCCAGCCCGGAAATGAATGCGGCGCGTGCCGTCGTTGCGGAGATACAGCTCGGAGAAAGCTGGCTGGTAGCCGCGCGCGAATGCGGCTTTGGCGCCGCGCTTCTTCTCCAGCCGTGCAATCGTGAACTCAATGTGCTTGCAGGTGTCGAGCTCGCTCGTCGCATAATCGGGGCATGAACAGAAATTGCCTCCAGGCCCCCTGCCCCGGATCGCCACACGGTAGCTCGATTTTGAGGCGGGATTGCTGACCCGAAACTCTGAGAAAAACGGCTCACCGGTCAGATTCTCCAGTCCGAAAACCTGCTCGCGACCGAACTGACGGCGCAAGCCTCGCTGCCATTCTACGACCGATACATCGGCGGGCGCATGGGTGCGCGAGAGCTTGGGTTCCCGGTTCGAGGTGCTCGTGGAATTCAGGCTTCGCCGTTTGGATTTCATCCGATTGCATCTCATTCCGACGATGACGATCGGAGCAGCCGATCCCGGCGGCACGATTCCTGCGGTTCGCAAGCCGCCGCGCCGGATACAGCGGGGTCGCCGAACGGCACGTTTGTCAACTTACGACGACAAGACTGCTGCCTCGTCTTTCACGCCGGCATAGATACATCGTCGTCAAGGAGTATGCTATCGGCCATGGGCTCATCATTCGACATCCTGCACAGACAGGATGCGCGCTTCATGATAACGCAAGCAGCATATCAAGCCGGTTCAAACGTCGCAGGTGTGCAGCGCGCTGGCGTCCGGACATGCCAAAATCCCTTCCGTTATCTGTTATTGTTGCTTCCGCGCAACGACCGTTTTCCCAACAGTGGGCATCCAAGGTGACGAGCAGCAGACCAACACTGGAGCCAGGGCCCGGCGCGAGGCAGGTTGAGGATCGGCAATGATTGGAACGCCATCACCATCATCGCACTATCGCAGTCGAATCCCCTGAAGGCCATTGCCGAGCTGGTCGAGAACAGCATCGACGCCAAGGCGCACTCGGTGACAATCACCCGCGGCCGGCAAGGCGGCAAGCAGTTTCTCACTATCCGCGACGACGGCGGCGGCGTGCCGCGCGACGCGGACGGCAGGCCGGACTTCCGCTACGTCGCCACGCATATCTGCGACTCCATCAAACGCCGTCTCAAGGAGAACGGCGTCACCGGTATTCAGGGCGAATTCGGCATCGGGCTGCTCAGCTTCTGGACGATCGGCGAATCACTTGCCATGACCTGCGCCAGCGCGGATCAGCGCTCCTATCAGATGGTGATGCACAAGGGAGATCCGGGCTACTCGGTCTCGCCGAAGCGGACCTTGGTCGCCGAGGGCGGTACCGAGGTCTACATCGCTCCGCTGCTCGAGGGAATGCGTGGGCTCTCGGGCGAAAAAATTCAGTGGTACCTCGCCTCGGAGCTGCGTGACCGAATTCGCGAGACCGGCGTCAGGATCACGGTCATCGATAGGCTCGCGCGCAAGCAGTACTTGGTCGAACCGCGCCAGTACGAGGGCCAGCTCCTGCATCAGCTGCCGGCAGTACGCACGCGGCTTGGCGACCTCTATGCGGAGTTGTATCTCAACGAGCAGAGGGAAACCAATTGCGTCGCGCTGTTTCGGCAAGGCACCCGCGTTGCCGAGGATTTAGCATCGCTCGACGACTTCGCGCGCCCTCCGTGGACCTTGCGTTATCTGCAAGGGCACATCGATGCGCCTTTCGTTAGCCTGACGCCGGGCACGCGCACCGGCCTCGTCCGCGACGCCGCTTATGCGGTGCTATCCCAGGGTTTGGAGTCGTTGGAGCAACGGCTGATCGAACTCATCGAAGCGCAGCGCCGCGCCCAAGAGGAGCGGGCCGGCCGCGACCAGCTCCGGGTGATTCAGCGCGCATTCCGAGAGGCGCTGCTTGCGCTCCCGGCCGAGGAGTACGATTGGTTCGACATTCGCGCGCGGACGTTCCGGCCGGCGGCAAGCGGCGCCCGCGAAGTCGCCTCGCCGCAAACGTTGGAGCTTGCCGACGGCGTGCTGCCCGGCGCACCCGAACCCACACAGGGCGAGCCGCGCCAGCGCGAGTTCTTCGAATACGCCGGCCCCTTGTTCAGCGTCGCGGTCTCGCCAGCATCATCGATTGTGCGCGTCGGCGAAAGCCGCATGCTGCGAGCCTTGCCGCGCGACCGCGCCCGCCGGCAGGTCGAGCGAGACCTCGAATTCGCATGGCGGATTGCTGAAGGCATGGGCGAGATCGATGGCATTAGGAACCAAGCGGCCATCTTCCGCGCACCCGCCGATCCCGGCGTGACTCGGATCGAGGTCCAGGTGCGCCAAGGCGACACGGTCGCCACGACCGAGGCCGTGGTGACGATCACCGAGGAGCTGCTGGCATCGTTCAGTCAGGCGATGGTTCCCGCGCAGGGACTGCCTGGCTACAGCTTCGAGAACGCCGCCAGCGAATCCTGGCGATCAAGGTTTGACGCGGCTCGCAACCTCATCCTCGTCAACAATGGGCATCGGGACTTCGTCTTCGCCTCGCGCAGCAAGGCCCTTAAGCTACGCTACCTTGTTCGGCTCTATGCGAAGGAGCTTATCATGCGCAACTTCGCCGGCATGCCGGCGGAACAGCTGCTCGAACGGATGATCGAGCTGTCGTTGCGCACCGAAGAACATTTGTGAGCGTAAAAAGCCACGCCGCTCAATAGCAGTGGAGCACCTGACCCTGCCAGGAGGCGATTGTTCCGCGCATCAACGGGTTGAGCGGTTTCGTGCGCCGACTGTCGATGTGCCGCCGATGAACTCTGGCGTAACTCTCCATTCTTCTTAGCGTTGCTTCCTGCCACGGCGTCGACGCTGCTACTCCCACTCCATTATCAACGAGAGCGCCAAATAGCTGATTTTATTGGCTTGGTCAGCGCATCAGAAATTCGATACCGTCGCTTTTACCGTCGCACAACTGCTTGAAACCAATCTTACGACAGAGCACGCGACGTGACGCGAATGCTCCCGGATGTCAGGTCCGTTGATGCCCCATAAGCAGAAGTCGTATCGGCGAAGAACTTTGCACCCATTGATGTCGCTGCCGCGGCACCACCGCAGCCGCTGGCCCTGTGGCTATCTTAGTCGTGCCTCCATCAAGGTGACCTGCGCCAAGGCACCAGCATCGCCACACGCCTCTTATAGGAGCGGTATTGATCGCCAAAGATTTCGATCAGATCTCGCTCTTCCAACTGGATGCCGACGATGATGTAGGCGGTTGTCACTGCGGCGAATAGTAGGTGTCCAGCCGTCATCGTTGGCGCCGCCCAGAACGCGATGATGAAGCCGAGATAAATCGGATGCCGCACAAAATGGTAGTACAGCGGCGTGCGAAAGCGTGGTGCCGCCATGCTGCGGCCGGTGAGATTATTTGCCACCTGATGCAATCCGAATAACTCGAAATGATTGATCAAGAATGTACTGGTCAGCACGATAAGCCAGCCAACGAATGACAGGCCGGTCACCACCATAGCGATGTGCGGATCGGCGATCTGCCACACCACCGTGGACATGGGTCGCCACTGCCAGATCAAAAGCGCCAGCGCCAAGCTGGCGAGCAGCACGTAAGTGGTGCGTTCGACCGATGGCGGCACCAATTTCGTCCACCATTGTTTGAACTGTGGACGGGCCATCACGCTGTGCTGAATGGCGAAGATAGACATCAACACCAGATTGACGATCAGCGCTTGCATCGTCGTGGCCTCCGTTCCGCCGTCAATGGTCTTTGGCACCACCAAGTCTTCAACGAAACCGATTGCGTAGAGGAACGTGACCAGGAATACGACGTAGGCCGCGATGCCATAGAGGAACGCAGCAATCCGTCCGATGACATTGCTACGGCCACGCGTATCAAGCGTATGGATTTGGGTCATAGTTTCCTCCGCTTCTTTGTGATCATTGGTGCTTGCGATCGAGAAGAAGGCCAGGAGTCCGGCCGCAAGACTTTGCCCGGTCCTCAATTTGCCGTTCCGCTTTCGATTGCGGTTCGCCGTTGCGGAGTGATGTTCGCGTGCGGCCCTCTACGAAAGCGATGCCCGATAGCACCAACGCGGCACCGGCGATCTGCGCTAGCGTGGGAATTTCACCGAGCACACTGAATGCCAGCGCCGCGCCGAAGATCGGCATCAAATTCACGAACTGGCCGGCTCGCGTAGGGCCGAGCCGCGACACGCCATAAGTCCACAACAGGAAGGCTATCGCCGAGGCGAAGATCGCAATGTAGGCAATACTCAGCAGCACCGGAAAGGAGCCAAGCGCCGCGACTGATGGCGGTGCGCCGAGGATCAGCAAGGGGCCCATCATCGCCAGCCCGGCGGCGATGCTGGCTGCCAGCGCCACCGCTGACGGCAGATCAGCAGGTCGGCGTCGCAACAGCAGCGAATAGGCGGCCCATATGAAGACGGCCAGCAGCATCCAGAGATCGCCGACATTGAAGCCCTGCGAGATGATGCCGGCGAGCGTGCCGCGCGTGATCAAGACGCAAGCGCCAACGATCGAGACCAGTACTCCGCCGATTTGACGGTTCGTCGGGTACTCCATTCGGGCGGCAGCTGAGCCGAGCAGCGTCACGATCGGTGCGAGCGACAACATGAGAAGAGCGTTCGTCACTGTCGTGCTTTGTAGCGCAAGGTAGACTAAGATGTGGAACGATGCGATCCCGGTTGCGCCGAGCGCGAGAATGAGCCGCCACTCCCGACGCAGCACTGGCAGGCTGGCGATCATGCTCCGCCAAACGAACGGTGCAATGAGCGTGAGCGCGATGAGCCAGCGCGAGAAATTCAGCGTAACGGGATCGACGTGGCCGCGAAGCGCGCGACCGGCAACGAAATTGCCCGACCAGAATAAGGCCGCCAAGGCAAGAGCCAGAGGTGGCGAGCGGAACGCTGTACGGGCCGTCTTCGGCTCCGAAGATAAAATGCTTGCCCCGATCGCCATCGTTGGTCTCCACACCGCGCAGCACAGCGGCAGTGTGGCGCGCCGGAAGTCGACGGTCATGAGGCCCGCGTCCCGTGGGCGACAAGGAAATCGCCAAAAATGGTAAGAAACGTAAGGCTGCGGTCCTACGACGCGCTGCCGATGCCGGCGTCCCTAGCCAGAACGATGGCCTGGGCCCGCGTCCGAACACCAAGCTTGGAAAAAATGCTCGACACTTGATTGCGAACTGTCTTCTCGCTCTTTGCCAAAGCTGCTGCGATTGCGCTGTTGTCCAAACCCCTTGCAACCAAGGCCAAGACCTCATGCTCGCTGGTTGTCAAACCCGATTGGCTGAGCGGGCCTGGTAAACTGCCGCCGTCGCTTAAGAAAGTGCGGAACACCTGAAGAAACTGCGGCCACGCGGGCTCGTCTGGGAGCAGTACATGATTGCGGCTTTCCAACGGAACGAAACGCGCCGCCGGGATCAGCGCTGCCAGTTGCCGGCCCTCTTCGAAGGGAACGCGCTCGTCGTCGCGCGCATGTAAAATCAGCGTCGGAATGCGAACGCGTTCGGCATCCGCAGTGACATCGATTTGATAGAGCCTCTCGACAATGGCCGCGGCGTTTTCGGGCGAGGTCGTCGTGCGCTCCAGATCATTGAACCATTGGTGCTGCTCGCGCGTCCCGTCCGGGATGAATTGCGACGTGAAGACTTGACGAAAAGCTGGATTGTCGCGGCCCCAACCGAGTCGAATGAGTTTTACTAGGGTCTGCGCTTCCTCACGCTGCGGCTGGGTGATGTCGCGCCGTAACGCGCCTCTGGCATAAGCACCAAAAAGTACCAGCCGTGAAACCCTTTCCGGGTGACGCGCGGCATAGGCTATGGCGATAGCACCGCCCTGCGACATGCCGAAAAGCGTGAATTGATTGAGGCCTTGTGCCTCGACGACGGCTTCGAGATCATCGATCCACGCCTCGAAAGACGTGCGCGGCGGCGACCAATCCGACAGGCCGCAGCCCCGCTGGTCATAGCGGATGTAGGTGTGATCTCGCGACAGTTCCTGCAGCCAGTGCGTCCATACCGGGCTGCGCGCATCGTGCTCGGCATGGCTAAGCCAGTGCGCGGTTCGCAAGAGCGGCGGCCCACGGCCAAGCGTGGCCATCGCTATTCGCGCACCGTCGCGCGATTTACAGAACTTGATCTGCTGCTCAAATCTCGGCATGACGTCCTGACGCGGATGGCATCCTGATGCCCATCGCAAAAGGCACAATCCCAATCATAGCGCGTTCGCTGTGAACGTCAGCCGCGTACTCAAACGCGCCAATAGTGCTCTTCCGATCTATCCTATTGCCCTCTAGGCTACGCCGGAGTATCCAATTCCCTTCACTCCCACTCGATCGTTCCCGGCGGCTTCGACGTCGTGTCATAGACCACGCGGTTGACGCCCTTGACCTCATTGATGATGTGGGTGGCGACCGTGCCGAGGAACGTGCCGTCGAACGGATAGAAGTCCGCGGTCATGCCGTCGATCGACGTGACCGCGCGCAACGCCACGACGTAATCGTAAGTGCGGTAATCGCCCATGACGCCGACGGTGCGCACCGGCAAGAGCACCGCAAAGGCCTGCCAGATATCGTCGTAAAGGCCGGCCCGGCGGATTTCCTCGATGAAGATGTCGTCGGCGAGGCGGAGGATGTCGAGGCGCTCACGGGTGATTTCGCCCGGGCAACGGATGGCAAGCCCCGGGCCGGGAAACGGATGGCGGCCGACGAAGGCGTCGGGCAGGCCGAGCTCGCGGCCAAGCGTGCGCACCTCGTCCTTGAACAACTCGCGCAAGGGTTCGACGAGTTTCAGATTCATCCGCTCCGGCAGGCCACCAACGTTGTGGTGCGACTTGATCGTCACCGACGGGCCGCCGGTGAACGATACGCTCTCGATCACGTCCGGATACAGCGTGCCCTGCGCCAAATAATCCGCGCCGCCGATCTTCTCCGCCTCCTGCTCGAACACGTCGATGAACAGTCGGCCGATCGTCTTTCGCTTCACCTCGGGATCCGTAACGCCGTCCAGGGCATCCAAGAACAGCGCGGAGGCGTTCCGATGCACCAGCCGGATGTTGAACCGGTCGCGGAACGTCGCCACCACCTGCTCCGCCTCGCCTTCGCGCAGCAGGCCGTGATCGACAAAAATGCACGTCAGTTGCGACCCGATCGCCTCATGGATCAGCACCGCCGCCACGGATGAATCGACGCCGCCGGACAGGCCGCAGATCACCCTGCCGTCGCCGACCATGGTGCGCACGCGCGCAATTTCCGTCGCCCGGAATCCCGCCATGGTCCAGGTGCCGGACAGCCCCAGCACGCCGTGAGTGAAATTGCGCAGCAGCGCGGCGCCATGCGGCGTATGCGCCACTTCCGGATGGAACTGCACGCCGTAATAGTGCCGCGCATCGTCGGCGATGGCGGCGAACGGCGCGCCCTCGGAAATACCCACCGCGCGAAAGCCTGGCGGCAACCGCGTCACGCGGTCGCCATGGCTCATCCACACTTGCTCGCGCGCGCCGGGCTGCCACACGCCGCGGAACAAGGCGCAGTCGTCCACCACATCGACGAAGGCGCGGCCGAATTCGCGATGGTCGGACGCCTGCACTTCCCCGCCAAGCTGCTGGCACAGCAATTGCTCGCCATAGCAGATGCCCAGCAATGGCACGCCGAGTTCGAACACGACACCGGGCGCCAGCGGCGCGGCGGCTTCATGGGTGGAAGCGGGGCCGCCCGACAGGATAACGCCGCGCGGCCGCCACGCCCCGATGCGGGCCGGATCGGCATTGAACGGCCAGATCTCGCAATACACGCCGGATTCGCGCAGCCGGCGCGCGATCAACTGCGTGACCTGGCTGCCGAAATCCAGGATCAGCACGCGCTCGGCGGCAAGCTGTGGGGTGGTGGCGGGATCGGGCAGCGAATCGGGCATGGCAAGCGCACCGTGCATGATTCCGGGCATCAACCATGCCGGTCTTCGGAACACAAGGCTTGCCCCGTGATCGCTCGTGCCCCGTCCGTCCGATGCGCCGCGTAGTGCCATGCGGAAGCGCGCGGCGCTGGAACCTCGACCAAGGTATAGGTTCACCCATTAGCTCCGAGAGATGGTGCGCGGGTCCTGTGCCGCATGTCATGCAGGTCTCTTGCAGAGCGGCCTGCCCCAAGGTTGCTCATGCTGCATGCTCGGGAGATGGCGCAATGATCTTCGCTGCATTGGCAACGGTTCCGACGGTAATCAGGACGCGGAACGAGATGAACCGGCTGGTTCTTCGTCTCTCGAAAAATGCCGCATTCCACGGGAACCTCGACAATATTCTGGTTCGCGCCGCGATGGTCTTTA